>NZ_FUYA01000006.1 GCF_900167065.1 Desulfobaculum bizertense DSM 18034 | reverse complement strand
ACCCCCCACCCCCCACCCCCAAGCCCTTGCAGGTTTGGGGCAGCGCCTCAACACAACAAGCCTGTTTGTATTGAAAAGAAAAAAAAGAGTGATGGTGTTTTACTGAAAAGGAAAAGAGGGAGAGATGTGATGCATGATGCGATAAAAAGAGAGAGGTAAATAATGAGATGGACGTAACAGCTTGTTTGGAAGGGGAAAAGAGTCGAAAAAAAAGATGTAGAGCGTTTTGCAATGTCTGGCGCCTGAATTAGAAGCATAGAGAATAGGTATACTTTTCAGTGTGGTATTGACCTGTTCAATGAGTTGACATAGAAAAAGGTTTAGGAATCTTAATTTGGGATAGGATTTCTAGCAGATACCTAGCCTTGTGGGAGGCTAGGCGGCAGTGGAAAGGACGGAACAATCCAAACGAGGTCGTCATGTCCAATTTGTTGATGCTTTTGATACTCCTTCCGATAGTAGCGGGTTTAGCCTGCTATTTTTTACGGGCGGGGTTCATTAGATCGCTTGTGGTAACGGTCACGGGAATCATTCTGGCGTTATCTTCGCTTGTTTTGCTAGCGGGGGGGACGTTCAGCTACTCACCGCCGAGCGGATGGGGAGCGCTGGTCACGCTAGCTGATTTCGCATTATTGTTTGTCATTCTTTACTATGCATTCAAGCATAAAAACTTTCTCATTAAATTCTTTACTGTTTCACAACTTGTTCTGTTGGCAGTCTTTGAGCTGTTCATGGTAGATCATGAGGGACCAGTGGTTGCATTCTATGCGGATCAGCTGTCGCTGATCATGGTCCTTATTATTTCGATCATTGGTTCACTGATCTGTGTGTACGCCCTTCCATACATGAAGGCGCACGAGGAGCACCTGAAGCTGGATAAGTCGCGTCAGCCGCGATTTTTCCTCTACATGGTGCTTTTTTTGGGCGCAATGAATGGTCTGGTGCTTTCGAATAACATCCTGTGGCTGTACTTTTTCTTTGAAGTCACGACATTCTGTTCGTTCATCCTGATTGGTCATGATGGGACAGACATCGCGATCAAAAACAGTGTACGGGCATTGTGGATGAATAGCCTTGGTGGGCTGGCCTTCATGATTGGCATGATGTGGGCCTATTCGGTTACGGGGACTCTTGATCTGCAACAGATGATTGCAGCGGGTCCGACGACAGCAGGCGCGCTCCTGATTCCGATGGCATTCCTGTGCCTTGCCGGATTCACGAAAGCGGCTCAGGTCCCATTCCAGAGCTGGCTTCTGGGGGCAATGGTTGCGCCGACGCCCGTTTCTGCTTTGCTGCATTCGAGCACGATGGTGAAAGCTGGTGTGTATGTGATTCTGCGAATTGCCCCAGCCTTTGCAGGTTCGTTTGTTTCGAGTGGCGTTGCCCTGTGCGGTGGCTTTACGTTTATTGCATGTGCAGCGCTGGCCATTGGTCAGTCAAATGGCAAAAAGATTTTGGCGTACTCAACGATTTCAAACCTTGGGCTGATTATCGCGTGTGCGGGTATCAACACACCTGCGGCGCTGACAGCGGCCATTCTCCTTATCATCTTCCATGCGGTATCCAAGTCGCTGCTGTTCCTGTGCGTTGGCACGATTGAGCAAAAGATTGGATCGCGAGACATCGAAGACATGCACGGTCTGTATCAGCGTATGCCATTTACGACGATTGCTGCCGTGGTTGGCATTTTGACGATGATTCTCCCGCCGTTTGGTGTTCTGCTGGCAAAGTGGCTGGCCATTGAATCTGCTGCAGGCAACCTCTTTGTCGTTGTTATGATGGCGATGGGTTCTGCGCTGACGGTGATTTACTGGGCACGCTGGGCCGGACTGCTTCTGTCTGCACCTTCTGGTGAGGCACCGCAGAAGGAAGAGCAGGCGCTGTGTATCCGCATTGTTCTTGCGACACTTGCGGGGCTGACGATCATTCTTTCGCTGGGCATCCCGGCAATTTATTCAGGACTGATTGCGCCGCTGTTTGGTGCGGCTCCGCTGACGAGTTCTGCGGGGGTTCTGCGCGGACCACTTGGGGCATTCGCCGTGTATCCGGTGTTCTTTGTTATGGGTCTTGGATTCCTGTACGCGTTGCGTGCGGCAAAGCGGTCCAAGAGCATCAAGACTACGGGCGCATACATGAGTGGCTTGCAGATTGGCGACATGAAAGAGGGGCTTTTTAGAGGCCCAATGAATGTTCCGGTCAAGGTTTCGGCAGGCAACTACTACCTTTCTGCAGTCTTTGGTGAAAACGTTTTGACGACACCAGTAAATATTGCGGCCATTGGTCTCATTATTCTGATGATGGGAGGGGCGCTGTAATGACAGCTTCAATTATTCTTGGCCTGATTGGCCTCGTGGTTGCTCCTCTGCTTGGTGGACTTATCGCTGGTACGGACCGCCGGGTCACGGCGTGGTTCCAGTCTCGGCAAGGCCCGCCAGTGGTGCAGGCGTTTTATGATGTTGCCAAGCTTTTTGGCAAAACCAGAATGGTTGCGAGCACGTGGCAGGTTTTCTGTGCGTGGGTGTATCTCGTCGCAGCGGCATTCTCTGTGATGCTGTTCTTTGCCCAGTCTGACCTGCTTTTCATTTTCTTTGTGCAGGCGATTGGTTCTGTTTTCCTCGTGATGGGCGCAATGAGCGTCCCTTCTCCGTATTCACAGGTTGGCGCCCAGCGCGAGCTTATCCAGGTTCTGACCTATGAACCGCTGCTGATTTTGGTCTTTGTCGGCATTTACATGGTGACTGGCAGTTTCAATATCAGCGACGCATGGGCCTATGAGCAGCCTTTGATTCTGAAGCTTCCGCTGATGTTCATTGTGCTGAGCTTTGCCTTGACCATTAAGCTTCGCAAATCGCCCTTTGATTTCTCCACGTCCCATCACGGGCATCAGGAGCTGGTCAAAGGTGTTTTGACGGAGTTCTCTGGCCCGTATCTTGGCCTTATTGAGATTGCACACTGGTACGAAACCGTGCTGCTGCTTGGCCTGTGTGCCCTGTTCTGGGGAACAAGCTGGTATGGCATGCTGATTTTGCTGCTGGTTGTGTACTTCGTCGAAATCCTTATCGACAACACAATGGCGCGCATGACCTGGCGCTGGATGCTCAAGTACGTCTGGAGCATTGGCCTTGCGATGTCTTTCGTTAACCTCATCTGGCTGCACGCCGCGAGTTAATCATGCTGAAGTCATTTATAAAGAAGTCCCGCATCAAGTCGCCGTGGATCATTCATTATGACTGCGGTAGCTGCAACGGGTGCGATATTGAGACACTGGCCTGCCTGACTCCCCTGTACGACATTGAGCGTTTCGGGATTGTTAATGTTGGTAATCCCAAACACGCCGATGTTCTGCTGGTAACGGGCACTGTGAATCACAGAAACAAAAAGGTGCTGAAAAACATTTATGACCAGATGCCTGATCCTAAGGCGGTCATTGCCATTGGAGCCTGTGGGCTTTCTGGCGGTGTTTTTCGGGAGTGCTACAACGTTGTTGGTGGCGTGGACAAGGTTATCCCGGTGGACGTGTACGTCCCGGGGTGCCCGGCGCGTCCGGAAGCGATTATCGACGGAGTGGTGCTTGGATTGCAGAAGTTTGCAGAAAAAGTTGAAGCAATGAAGGGCTAGCTCTGGAGGGAGACACCGTGATTGAAAATCTGACTGAAGTCACACCCGATACCCTCGCAAGCGAGGTTCTGAAGTACAAGAACCAGGGCTACAGGCTTGTTGGAATGACATGTACCAACAAGACAGAGGAAACAGTGGATTTGCTGTACCACCTCGATAGGGACCTGGAGATGCATACCTTGCG
Organism: Desulfobaculum bizertense DSM 18034; assembly: GCF_900167065.1. Taxonomy (NCBI): domain Bacteria; kingdom Pseudomonadati; phylum Thermodesulfobacteriota; class Desulfovibrionia; order Desulfovibrionales; family Desulfovibrionaceae; genus Desulfobaculum; species Desulfobaculum bizertense. The sequence goes on along the minus strand of NZ_FUYA01000006.1, from coordinate 206,158 downwards.
CATGGAAGCACTGCGAGATGCGCCAGTGCCGAGCATCAGCGGCGTATATTTTTGCGCCATGCTGCCCGAAAACGAAATGCGCGATCAGTTCGCCCTTGTTTTTGACGGACTGGTTCTGGACTTTAACCGGACGCTCCTGCTCGATGAGGAAGTGACCCTTGAGCAGGTTCCGCTGGCAAACAATCTCAAGATCACCAAAAAGTAAGGATTCGCTATGGCCAAGACAATAATTCCCTTCGGCCCTCAGCATCCGGTATTGCCGGAGCCTATTCATCTGAAGCTGGTGGTCGAGGACGAGATTGTACAGGAAGCTATTCCGGCTTTGGGCTTTGTGCACAGAGGCTTGGAAAAGTTGACAGAAATTAAGGACATTCACCAGATGGTGTATGTCGTCGAACGTGTGTGCGGCATCTGTTCCTGCATTCATGCCATGAACTACTGCCACTGCATCGAAGACATGATGGACATTGAAGTCCCAGACCGTGCGCAGCATTTGCGCATGATTTGGTCCGAGCTGCACCGCATGCACAGCCACCTTTTGTGGCTGGGGCTTTTTGCCGATGCCTTTGGCTTTGAAGCGTTGTTCCAGCAGATCTGGAAGCTGCGCGAGAAGGTCATGGACATTAACGAAGCGACCGCAGGTAACCGCGTTATCGTGTCGGTCAACATTATCGGCGGCGTGCGTCGCGATTTGAGTCCAGAGCAGATTCGCTGGATTCTCCAGCAGATTGATGAAATCGATCAGCCGCTCCACGACCTGCGTGACGCTATGCTCAATGACTACACGGTGAAAAAAAGGACCTGTGGCATTGGCATGTTGCCGCCAGATGTCGCTATAGAAACAGGAGCCTGTGGCCCAACACTTCGCGGTTCTGGCATTGCTCAGGACTGCCGCCAGCTCGAATATGAGTGCTTTGACCGCATTGATTTTGAGCCTGTGACGCACCCTCAGTGCGATTCCTGGGCACGCTGTGCTGTCCGTTTCGACGAAGTGCTCCAGTCCATCGACATCATTCGTCAGTCCATATCCCGTCTGCCCGCAGGCGATTTGGCGACTCCGTTCAAAGGCTATCCCGAAGGTGAAATTATTCGCCGGACAGAGCAGCCGCGCGGTGAGCTGATGTATTACGTCAAGGGCAGTGGGAAAAAGTATCTCGACCGGGTTCGTATTCGTACCCCCACGTTTGCCAATATCCCGCCACTTTTGCACATGCTTGGTGGAATTGAGCTTGCGGACGTGCCTGTCGTGGTCTTGTCCATCGACCCGTGCATCTCGTGCACGGAACGTTAGGAGGTCACAGCTATGCTCACTTTGACACCAACCGCTCTCAAGAATCTTTTTTCGAAGAAAGCGACGCGTTTGTACCCTTTTGAGGTACGTGGCAACTTTGATATGTATCGTGGAACTCTGAATAACGACATTGATTCGTGCATCTTTTGCGGGATGTGCGCCAGGAAATGTCCGTCGCAGTGCATCACAGTTGATCGTAAGAAAGGTACATGGGAACTTGATCCTTTTGCCTGTATTCTCTGTGGTGTGTGTGTGGACAATTGTCCACCCAGCAGTTTGAGTATGGACAAGGAGCACCGCAAGCCTTTGAGTGAACGGGGAACCTTGCTGTTGACCGGTACGCCGCCTAAGCCCAAGAAGAAAGCTGCTCCCTCTGGGGAAACAGCTCCCAAGGCTGAAAAAAAGGCTGCGCCCAAGGCTAAGAAATCTGCACCAAAAGCACCCAAGAGCACGAAGGAGTAAATTGGGGTACGAGACTCCGTCTCGTGCTCTGCATGGGGCGCAGTTTTATTGGGGCGCAGCCCCAAACCCGTAAGGGCTTTTGGGGGGGGTGGGGGTACGAGACTCCGTCTCGTGCTCTGCAAGGGGCGCTGCCCCTTGACCCCGCCCAAGGACGAGGCCCTTGGGAATCCCGTTTTCGTCCGAAATAAAAGGGGCCGGATGTGTGAAAGCCTTTGACTTTCCCCTTCATCCGGCCCCTTTTTTTCGGCCTAGTTAACTGGGCGTGTGTTCTTTTTCTTTGCGCCTCAACCCTTTCTTTTTGAACGCAAGCGTTCAAAAGGAATGGTGGCAACTCGCAGAAGAGAAAGAGGCTCTCGACGCTAGCCCCATTAAGTTTAAAAGCCGTGCAAGCGAAGCTTGTACGGCTTTTAAACTCGATGAGGATACGTAAGGGAATCATTCCCTTACGCGGGGGTTTGGGGGCAGGCCCCCAACTTCCCCCACCCGCCCATCCATGGGGCAGGCCCCGCACCCATCCAGTCCTGATGCACATAAAATGTGTGAGGTTATTTGCGTTTAATTGACGTCAGATAGGTGCCTGTGTAGAAAACAGAACTTGGACCAGATAAAAATTCATTATTCAACTCTACAGAATCTATGCAAGCAAGATTTTATAAATATTTTAAGAAGATAAAGAACGATTTTACACTTTTGGGTTGGGATATTTCGCTCATGTATTTGCCTACTTTTTTTGTAGGCATTGTAGCGCTTTTTTGTGGGAGTGGCCGGAGCTTTGAGAGCCTTTTTGTGCAAAGTCTTCCTGCATCACTCGTGTTTGTTGTCCCGGCGCTGTTCTTTGGTCGTTTCCGAAAGGCGTATTACGCGGCAGTGTGGCTGCTTTTTTTTCCTGTTTTCATAATTACCATTTCGAATTTAACGCTGTACTCTGCCATGCCAACGGCGGATACCTTTGCGCCGATGCTGGAGACAAACCCCAGTGAAGCCGCTGATTTTTTGAAAGATTATACGTCAGCGGCTCTGGTTTTTTGCATTGCTCTTGGAGTGAGTCTTCTGGCGCTTCTTTTTCGTTACGCACAGTTCGAGCCTGTCTCTCGCAAAACAGTGATGCTTGCTGCGCCGCTATGCGCTTGCGCTGCGGTTTGGGCGCTGAACAGCGGACAGCTTTTCTCACGAGATTTTTATGTTTCTTCTGCTGTCTTGAGCTATTTCGATTACGTTCAGCAGCACAAGGAGCTTGAGGAGTGCATTCGCAATGCTGACTCCAAGAATATTGTGACGGTTATGGAAGACGATGCGCCGAAGACTCTTGTTGTCGTGATTGGTGAATCGCTGACGCGGAATCACATGCAGATTTATGGCTACCCCCGCCGGACAACGCCTCTTTTGGCCAAGGAACCCGATCTTTTTGTTTTTCGTGACGTCATTTCTCCCCATGCCCACACCATTGCTGTTTTGCAGAAGGCGTTTACTTTTAAAAACTGGGAGCAGCGCGCCATGCACCAGACTGTTATTCAGGCGCTCAATGGTGCTGGCTACAAGACTTTTTGGTATTCTAATCAGCCCAGTACGGGTGCTCACGATACGGCTATGACGCTGCTTGCCCATGGTGCGAATGAGAAGTGGTACAGCTCTCAGGGGCTTCTCAAAATTTCAGAGCAGGTCATTGGTGAATCCAGTCTGGACAGTTGTCTGTTACCAAAGCTGAAACAGGCTCTTGCCGATCCCGCGCCACACAAGGTTATTTTTATTCATCTCATGGGAAATCACAGCTCATACAATGAGCGTTTTCCTTCTGAAATGCCGATTTTTTATGGCTCTCCGCCCTATCTTAACAAGGCGCTCTACTCTTCTGCCTCTCGGGCGCATCAGCGTGAGATTCTTTCCAAAACAAACGAGTATGACACTGCCGTGCGGTTTAACGATCAGGTTGTGTTTTCTTTTTTGCAGCAGGCACGGGTGCACGCGGATCAGGACATTGCCTTTCTGTATTTTTCCGACCACGGTGATGAAATTTTTGAGGAGAAAGATTTTAACGGGCACAATGAGCTGGTCCCTACTCGGAATATGTTCGAAATCCCCTTCATTCTTTGGGCCTCACCGCTTGCGAAGCATCGGCTTCCCGCCCTCTCGGCTTCGCATCTTCTGTCTCGGCGTTATCAAACAGATGACTTGATTCATTCTCTGATGCAGCTTGCAGGGATTCGCAATGAATTTTACGACCCCTCACGGAGCATCTTTAGCTCTCGTTTTGTTGCGCGGGAGCGCTTTGTCTCAGGCAAGGAATTTGATACACTCTACCCCCCGCAGAGGGTGCAGGCGCTCGCTTCCCGGCCGCAATAGGCATTTTTTTCGCTGTCTGGTGCATCATTTTTTTTCAAAGGAAATTGCATCTTCAGGGAATTAATTTTATATTTTTTGATTTTTTCCGTTGACATTCAAAGTGAATCTGCATATTTGTTCATTCCGCGTTGGCGAGTCGTCTAATTGGCAGGACACTGGATTCTGGTCCCAGCAATCAAGGTTCAATCCCTTGCTCGCCAGCCAATAGCAAACTGTCCCCATCGTCTAGCCCGGCCCAGGACACCTGCCTTTCACGCAGGCGACGGGGGTTCAAATCCCCCTGGGGACGCCATGACAGTTTAAGACTCTCAGTTCTACTGAGAGTCTTTTTTTTTGCTCTTTTTTGGGGTGGGGTACGAGACTCCGTCTCGTGCTCTGCAGGCGGCGCGAGGGTGGGCGGGGACTCTGTCCCCGCACCTCTGCAAGGGGCGCTGCCCCTTGACCCCGCCCAAGGACGAGGCCCTTGGGAATCCCGATTTCGCCCGAAATAAAAGGGGACCGAAATGTGATGAGAGCTACGCTCTCCTCTCCATTTCGGTTCCCTTTTTTTCGGCCTAATTAACTGGGCGTGTGTTCTTTTTCTTTGCGCCTCAACCCCTTCTTTTTGAACGCTCGCGTTCAAAAAAAAATGGTGGCGAACTCGCAGAAGAGAAAGAGCTTCTTTACGCCTTCTCACCCGAGTTTAAAAGCCGTGCAAGCGAAGCTTGCACGGCTTTTAAACTCGATGAGGATACGTAAGGGAATCATTCCCTTACGCGGGGTCCGGGGCTGGCCCCGGTTCTTTCCCCCCCCACCCATCCAGCACTAACGTGCTGGGGCAGGCCCCGGCTCTCTCCAATCCTCTTTGTATGCCACAAAAAAAGCCCCCTCTTTCGAGGGGGCTTTTTGTTTTGTGAGGAGCTACTGAACGAGTTTTCCGATGCGGCTCCACCGGATATCGAGTGGGCCAGCCCAGGACCAGTAGACGCGCCAGGCTTTGCCTATGATCTGTGTTCTGTCGACGAAGCCCCAGTATCTGGAGTCCGAGGAGTTGTTTCTGTTGTCTCCCATAGCGAAGAATTTCCCTTCAGGGACGGTGATTGGTCCGAAGTTTTGAAGTGGGGGGAAGTTCTTTGGTGGGAGTCCGGAGAGGTAAGGCTCTGTGAGTTTTTCACCATTGCGATACATCTGGTTGTCTTTCATCTGGAGGGTATCTCCGGGGAGTCCGATGAGTCGCTTGATGTAGTCTTTTGATTCGTCTTTTGGGTATCGGAAGACGACGATGTCGCCGTGTTCAGGCTCAGAGACGGGGATAATTGTAATGTCGGTGAAGGGTATTTTCACGCCATAGATGAATTTATTGACGAGAATTTGGTCACCGATCTGAAGGGTCTGTAACATAGATCCTGAGGGGATCTTAAACGCCTGCACCACGAAGGAGCGAATGAAGAATGCGAGGATGAGGGCAAAGATAAGGGCCTCGGCATAGTCTCGCAAAACCTGTTGCCATCTTGGATTCATAGCGTGTCCTGTCGTTGTTTTTCGGGGAGGAGCCGAAGCTGCTCCCCGTTTTCTGCGGAAGTGGTCTTGGTTTAGTCAGCCTCAGCCTTGAGCGCTGCAAGGAAGGCTTCCTGCGGGATTTCGACGCTTCCCATTTTTTTCATACGCTTCTTACCCGCTTTCTGCTTTTCGAGGAGCTTGCGCTTACGGGAGATGTCGCCGCCATAACACTTGGCGGTAACGTTTTTGCGTAGGGGGGCGTTTCGTTCACGGGCGATAATCCGGGAGCCGATGGCGGCCTGCACGACAACTTCGTAAAGCTGGCGAGGGATGGAGCGCTTGAGCTTGAGTGCGACAGCTCGGCCGTAGCGCGTAGCCCGTTCACGGTGGACGATAACGGCGAGGGCGTCGATAACGTCGCCGTTAATGAGCATGTCGAGTTTGACGAGGTCGGATTCTCTAAAGTCGATAACTTCATAATCCATAGACGCGTAGCCACGGGTCACGGATTTGAGCTTGTCGAAGAAGTCGAACACGATTTCGGCAAAGGGCAGCTCGTAAGTAATCATGACGCGGGTCGAGGTCAGGTACTTCATGTCCTGCTGGATACCGCGTTTTTCTTCACAGAGTTTAAGGACTGCGCCGACGTAGTCGTTGGGAACGTGGATTTCCATACGGACGTATGGTTCGGCGAGTGAAGCAATTTCCTGAATTTCAGGAAGCTTGCTTGGGTTGTCGATAATGGAGACCACGCCATCAGTGTTTGTAACCTGATAGGCGACGGAGGGAGCTGTTGCGATGAGTTTTGCATTAAACTCACGCTCGAGTCGTTCCTGAATGATTTCCATGTGGAGCAGGCCGAGAAAGCCTGCGCGGAAGCCAAAGCCAAGGGCCTGAGATGTTTCAGGCTCAAAGTGGAATGCGGCGTCGTTGAGCTGGAGTTTTTCGAGAGCTGTTTTCAGAGGCTCATACTCAGCGGGTTCAACGGGATAGAGGCCGCAAAAGACCATTGGTTTGACTTCCTGAAAGCCGGGGAACGGGTCCTGAGTTGGGTTCTTTGCGAGGGTGACAGTATCGCCGACGGGGGCGTCGGAGAGTTCTTTCATGTTTGCGCAAAGGAAGCCAACTTCACCGGGGCCGAATTCTTTGTACTGAACTGGCTCTGGGGTGAATGCGCCGAGGCTGGTGACGTCGAATTCTCTTCCTGTCGAGTTGATCTTGATTTTGTCACCCTTGCGGATGGTGCCTTCAAGAATACGGAAGAGGACGACAACGCCGCGGTAGGAGTCGTACCATGAGTCGAAGATAAGGGCTTTGAGCGGGGCGTCCGGGTCGCCAGAGGGAGCTGGGACCTGCTGGACAATGGCTTCGAGCACTTTTTCGACGTTGAGGCCTGTTTTTGCACTGACCTGCAAAGCGTCTGTGCAGTCCAGACCGATGATTTCCTCGATTTCCTGTGCGACTTCCTCGGTGTGAGAACTGGGGAGGTCGATTTTGTTGAGTACGGGAATGATTTCGAGGTCGTGATCCAGCGCCATAAAGACGTTGGCGAGAGTCTGGGCTTCAACGCCCTGCGTTGCGTCAACAACGAGGAGTGCGCCCTCACAGGCGGCAAGGGAGCGGGACACTTCATAAGAAAAGTCGACGTGTCCGGGGGTATCAATAAGGTTCAGTTCGTAGGTTTCGCCGTTTGCTGCCGTGTATGGCAGGCGAACGGTCTGCGACTTAATGGTGATACCACGTTCACGCTCAAGCTCCATTTTGTCCAGATACTGATCGCGTTTTTCTCGTTCACTGACAGCGCCAGTGATTTCAAGAATACGGTCAGCAAGGGTGGACTTGCCATGATCGATATGAGCAATAATGCTAAAATTTCGAATATGCTTCGTTCTGTTCATAGATTTTCGACGTGTACCTGAAAAATGAGGTTTTCACCCAGTTGGGATGGGGTCTTGTGTACGGCATTTGCGTCCACAAGTCTAATGCCCACAGCAGGCCGGGAAAGCAGTAATCATTTGGGGTTTGTGAGCACATGTAACTTCTGCAAATCGCGGCGCGCGTTGCTGAATGCGGCACGGAAAGAAGAATACACTTTTTTTGTGCAAGCTGCATAGGGGTAGCAAGGGGAGTACAGTTCGGAAAGGATTTTTGGGAAAATGCGTGCAGGAGGGATGTAAAAGTGAGCGTTTACCTGTCTCTAATGTTGTACAATACGTACTAGCGCTATATAGAGAAGCCATTTGAATGTTTCGTTGCAAAATTTTTTGCAAATGTGAAATAGTTCCCTAGAATCTTTTAATAAAGCGCTTGATTGTTCACTCATACCAGCGTAGAAAATTGAACTTAGCGGTTCTTTTCTTCTGTCTCATAAAGCAAAATCTGTAAAATTACAGGTCTTGCAGGGGTATAAGATAGAAAATGCGAACTGTTACGCAACGTTTTTAGTTTTTATGCATCTGTTACGCATTCAGATGCAGTCTTGACTCACCAAGTCCTCTCGACAGAGGCAAAAAAAGAAGGGATTTTCATGTCTGCGAATCAGGAAACGTGGGGCTCTCGCGCAGGATTTGTCCTGGCAGCGGTCGGCTCTGCAATCGGCTTGGGCAACATCTGGCGCTTTCCATACATGGCTTATGAAAACGGTGGCGGGGCATTCTTCATCCCCTACATCATCGCAATGCTCACAGCTGGTATTCCTTTCCTAATTCTTGAGTTCGCCATTGGTCACCGCTTCCAGGGTTCAGCCCCCAGAATCTTTTCTTCCATTTCTCGCAAGATGGAATGGCTGGGATGGTGGCAGGTACTCGTAGCCTTCGTTATCTCCCTCTATTACGTCGCCGTCGTTGGCTGGGCCATCTCTTATGTTGGTTTCGCCTTTACGCAGGCCTGGGGCACGGACACCGGAACCTTCTTCATGAAAGAGTTCCTCAATATCTCCGACTCCCCGCTGCATCTCGGCGGTATGAACTGGAAAATCTTCGGCGCTATCGCCCTCGCATGGTCCACAGCGTGGCTCGTGCTCTTCAGCGGCGTGAAAAGCGGCCTCGAAAAAGCAAATAAAATCTTTATGCCCGTGCTGTTCCTGCTCGTTATCACCATCGTGATTCGCGCTATCTTCCTGCCCGGTGCTATTGAAGGTCTCCGCTTCCTCTTCACTCCTGATTTCTCTGCCCTGAGTAAAGGAAGTGTCTGGGTCGCTGCATATGGTCAGTGTTTCTACTCCGTGGGCGTTGGCTTCGCCATCATGATCACGTACGCTAGTTATCTGCCCAAGGATTCTGACATCTCAAACAACGCATTCATCACCGTCCTCATGGACCTCGGATTCTCTGTCCTCGCTGGTACCATGATCTTCGGCGTCCTCGGCTACATGGCCGCCGCCAAGGGTGTGAGTGTGACCGAAGTTGTGAGCTCCGGCGTTGGTCTCTGCTTTGTGACCATCCCTCAGGCAATCAACCTCTTGCCGATGCCTCGCGTTATGGGTGTCCTCTTCTTCTCCGCTGTTACCGTCGCTGGCCTCTCTTCGCACATCTCTATCTGCGAAGCCTGTGTCGCCGCTCTGCGCCAGAAGTTCGACATCTCTCGTAAGCTCGCTGTTTCCATCTACTGCTGTGTCGGCCTCATCGCCGGTGCTGCTTTCGCCAGCAACGCTGGCTTGCTTATCCTCGACATCGTTGACCACTTCGTTATGAACTTCGGCGTGCTCATGACCGGTCTCGTTGAAATCTTCTTTATGGCCTGGTTCTTCGACATCGAAGACATGCGCCGCCACATCAACGCTGTTTCCGACTTCTCCATCGGCCGCTGGTGGAACTTCTCCCTGAAGTTCGCTACTCCGCTGATCCTCGGGTACATCGCTGTGAAGAACTTTGTCGGTGATATCGCAATGCCCTACGGTGGCTACACACAGCAGTCCGTGACTATCTTCGGCTGGAGCGTCGCTCTCGGTGTCCTCCTCGTCGGTTGGCTCATTCAGACTGTGAAAGCCTACCCCGTGAGCGAAGGCGTTCGCCGCGACTAACTCGCCAAGGCTATATGATGACAAAAGCCCCCTCTTGAGGGGGCTTTTTTTGTGTCATTTGGACAAGTGAGTGGGGGGAAAATTGGGGGCCTGCCCCCAAACCCCCGCGTAAGGGAATGATTCCCTTACGTATCCTCATCGAGTTTGAATTTCATCCACGCTTCGCGTGAATGAAATTCAAACTTGGGTGAGAAAACGAAAAGAAAGTCGTTCTCTTTCCCGTGCGTTGCCACCATTTTCTTTCTGAACGCTTGCGTTCAAAAAGAAAATAAGTGCGGTCTGGAAAAGGCAGAAGAACACGCGTTCGGGAAATTCCCCTAGCTCAAAAAATACGGCTGATGGAGAGGAAAGCGAAGCTTTCATCCCATTCAGCCGTATTTTTTTGAGCGATAGCGGGATTCCCAAGGGCCTCGTCCTTGGGCGGGGTCAAGGGGCGGCGCCCCTTGCAGGGCTTGGGACGGAGTCCCAATAAAATACCCACCCACCCTAGCGCCTCTTGCAGAGCACTAACCCACAATGAGCCTCTTGTAGAGGGAAAGTGGATGTTTCTTGAGTAATAAAAGGGAAGCGTGTTAATCTATGAGCAATAAGGAAGAAACACCATCTGCAAGTGTTAGCAGCTGAAGTGGAGTCCTTCTGATTCATTTTATACTGAAGGAGGCCGCAAATGCCTGATTTGCGTCTGTGGAGTGATGGTCAGCTCCTGCAGTTACGGGAAGAGATGGACAAGCTTTTTGACGGTTTTTGTTCAGATATGGGCTTACCGTCTGTGAGTTGTCTTCAGAGCGACGAGATGACGATATGTCGAGAGGACGAGCGCATAGTGATATCCCAGCCTTTACCGGGCTATGATGCTGAGGACATAGAGATTTCGTTAACGGAGAAGGTACTGGGGATAGAGGCGCAGACGAAGAGTGAGCGTGAATACAGTCATTTTAGTCGTACGCTGGAGTTACCGTGTCGAGTGGACCCTAAGACGGCGACGGCGACGATATCGAGTGGAGTGCTTACGATTCGCTTAAACCGGACGGCAGCGCCGAAGGCTCGGCGGATACCTGTTATTGCCAAATAACTTTATGGAGGTTGAGAATGGCTTCTAAGAAAGTTCCCGCGAGTCTCAAGCCTGAGCAGTTGCGCTGGGCGCTGGACCCGAAAAAGCTTCCGTTCAAGACGACCGATGATTTAGACCCACATACAGACATCATAGGCCAAAAGCGTGGCGTAGAGGCGTTTCGTTTTGGCATGGGGATGGTGAAAAAGGGCTATAATATTTTTGTCACAGGAGCGGCTGGAACGGGTCGCCTTGCGACGGTGAAAAAGCTCCTGAAAGAGCTTTCTGGCAAAGATTCGCCGCCGGATGATCTTTGCTATGTGAATAACTTTAAGCGGCCGGAGTCGCCGCATTTGCTCAAGTTCCGTGCGGGTGAAGGCAAACACTTCAAAAAGAGTGTCGACAAATTCCTGGATGCGCTGAAGCGAGACATTCCGCAGCTATTTGAAAGTCAGGAATATATTACGAGAAAGAATGCAATCCAGGAGGCGCACGAGAAAAAGGTTGCTGAGTTCTATAAATCCGTTGAGGGCAAGGTCAAAGACTCAAATCTCGTAGTCGTGAATATGCAGATGGGACCGGTTCAGCGGCCGGACATTCTGCCTTTGGTAGATGGCGAGCCGAAGCGGATCATTGAACTGGAAGAAATGGTAAGTAACGGCCGGTTCCCGCAGGAAGAGCTGGAAAAACTGAAAAAAGATCGAGTTTCACTCAAGGCTGAGCTTGATCATATTGTGCAGCAGGTGCGCTCTTTGCAGAAAGAGGTCACGCAAAAGCACGAAGAGGTGGATCACCTCATGTTCATGTCTTTGGCGAAGGACCTGCTGAAAGGGATGTACGAGGCGTATACAGAAAAAGAGATCGTGGAATACCTTGATTCCATGCTGGAGCATATGGGGAATCGTCTGGATGAACTGCGGATGCTGGGCGCCAAGCCGCAGGGTCCAATGCCCATGATGATGCCGACGGCAGAACAGCTGCTGTCGCCATACCACGTGAATCTCCTTGTGGATAATAGTGAACTGGAGGGACCGCCTGTTATTGTTGAAGGCTACCCCACGTTTAGAAATTTGTTTGGCACAATTGAGCGCTCGATTGAACCGGGCGGCATGTGGCGAACGGATTACACGAAAATCAAGGCAGGCTCGTTTATTCGTGCGAATGGCGGGTACCTTGTCATTAACCTGCTTGATGCCATTATGGAGCCGGGAGTCTGGCAGACACTGAAGCGTTCGCTGAAAACAGAGAAGATCGAGATCCAGACTTTTGATCCGTATTATTTCTCTGCTGGCGCTGGGCTGAAGCCGGAGCCAATCCCGATGAACGTCAAGGTCGTGGTTCTGGGTGATGCCTATCTCTACAGCATGCTGAGAAATTACGACGAGGATATGTCCAAAATCTTCAAGGTGCGTGCAGACTATGAGTCTTCAATGGAGCGCTCCGAGGATAATGTTGAGCAGGTTGCGCGCTTTATTCGCAGCGAAGTTGACCGGCAGAAAATCCGTCCGCTGGATGCGGGGGCAGTCGCAAAGCTTATTGAACATGGCGTGCGCCTGACTGGACGTCAGGAAAAAATTTCGACGTCGTTCCCTGAGCTTGGAGATCTGCTTGCCGAAGCTGCATTTTATGCGGGAGCCAAAGCGGAAATTATTACGGGCAAAGCTGTTGATGCGGCTTTGGATGCGCGGATTTATCGCTGCAATCAGATTGAGGAGCGCATTCAGGAGATGATTGACCGGGGCAGTATCTTTATTGCCACGGACGGCGCAGAGGTGGGGCAGATTAACGGCTTGGCCGTGTACTCAATGGGTGACTATGCCTTTGGCAAACCGTCGCGCATCACGGCGGTGACGTCGCTTGGTCGCGAGGGCATCACCAATATTGAGCGTGAGGCAAAGTTGTCTGGCCCGTCGCACAACAAGGGGATGCTCATTCTGGAAGGCTTCCTGCGTGAGCGTTTTGCGCAGAACAAGCCACTGTCCCTGTCGGCGTCCATCACATTTGAGCAGTCATATGGTGGTGTTGATGGTGATTCCGCGTCCAGCACAGAGCTGTACGCCATGCTTTCTAGCCTGTCTGGTGTTCCGCTGCGGCAGGACATTGCCGTGACGGGTTCCGTGAACCAGAAGGGTGAGGTTCAGCCCATTGGTGGCGCGAATGAAAAGATTGAAGGCTTCTTCCTGTGCTGCAAGCGTGCAGGACTGACCGGGAAGCAGGGGGCAATGATTCCCCACGCAAACGTGAAGGATTTGATGCTTCATCCAGAGGTCATCGAAGCCGTGAAGAAAAAGAAGTTCCACATCTGGGCCGTTAAGACCATTGATGAGGGTATCGAAATCCTGACGGGCAAGTCCGCAGGAAAGAAAAAGAAAGACGGAAGCTACCCGGCTGGCAGTATTAACGCGCTCGTCGATGCACGACTCAACAGTCTGGCCGAAGATATCCTGAAATTCGGTAAGGACGAAGAGTCTCCGTGTGAAAAAGACGAGGATGAGCCGAAGAAAAAGACCAAGAAAAAGGTCCCGGGCAAGAAGTAAGTCGATGTGTTTGAGTATTGGCACCGCCCTCCAAAAGGGGGGCGGTGTTTTATGTCTACAGGAGCGTTGCGCAGAGCGTATACAAGCGAACTTGAAATGATTATGAACTGTTGAACATCTGGCTGTGTGTGAGGAGGAGTATGTTTCAGCGGATTATTCAATGGCGAAAGAAAGAACGTTCTCAAAGAGTGCAGGACTTGCGTGCGGCGCTTTTTTGGGTGCTTTGCGTACACATTACCCTTTTTTCTTTTGGGCATTCCTTCCAGGAGATTGGTGGGGGACTGAGTCTTGTTTTATTGCTCGCCCTGTATGTCACTGATTTTCGCCGGTCGAGGCTGGCACAGTTTCGGCCTGCATGGATACTCGTTTTCCTCTACATTTACATTGGCCTCAATGTCGCGCTCTCTGCCTGGCCCGGTACGAGCTGGCATTACATGAAGCCCAATTTGTGGCAGGGTTTTGTGATGCCTTTTGCGGGACTCGAGGCCATACGCGCCCTTCGTGATTTGAGGCGCTTAGCCATAGCGGCCTTTATAGCCGTATTTGCTCAGGGGCTTGATGGTGTATGGCAATATGTGACTGGCTATGATCTCGTGCGCCACGATCCGAGCCTTGGGCAACGGTTGACTGGCTCCATGAGTACGTATCGTGTGGGGAACTACATGGGCATTATGCTTGTTCCTGCTAGTGCTATATGGCTTTGGCTCAAGAAACCCCAAAAGCCGCTTTTTTTCCGTGGAATCCTTTGTCTTCTTTTTCTGTCTCCCGCACTTTTTTTATGGCTCTTTTCTTACACTCGCAGTGGCTGGCTGGGCTACGTGGGTGCTCTCGTCGCTCTTTGGTTTTTCCTTTTGGGACGGTTTTCATGGAAGAAGTGTCTTTTAGTCGCGATTTCAATTTTCTGTATTTTGCTTGCAGGTCCCCAGCGCGCAAGTTTTGAGAAAATAACCCAGGATGGTCGCGTTGAGCTGTGGAGTGCTGGTTGGGAACTCGTTACTCGTGCGCCTGTTTTTGGCTATGGAGCGTCTACGTATCGGCAGGCCCGGAAGGCCGAAGGTATTCAGCTTAAGCGACACAAGCAGGATATTCCGCATCCCCACAACATGTATCTTCAGTTTTTGATCGATGGTGGCATCGTCGGTGGCGTCGTGATGGGTGGCTCTTTGCTCGGATTATGTTTTTTCTCGTGGCGGCGCATTCGGCGCGGTCTTTGGAACTCCCACGTTTCCAAGCGGCTCTATTGGCAGTATGCAGCCTTTTTTTGGGCTGGGTATGTCAGCTATCTCATTACCGGGCTTACCGGGCACAACTTTTATCGTACCTGGTGGCTCGCAACTGGTTTCCTTCTGTTAGGTATTTGTCTCGGCGCGTGGGCAAATGGTGACATAGAGGAGAAAAAGTTGGGGGCCAGCCCCCAAACCCCCGCGTAAGGGAATGATTCCCTTACGTATCCTCATCGAGTTTAAAAGCCGTGCAAGCTTCGCTTGCTCGGCTTTTAAACTTGTTGGGGCTGCCTAAAGCGGCTTCTTTCTTGCCACCATTTTCTTTCTGAACGCTTGCGTTCAAAAAGAAAATAAGTGCGGCCTGGAAAAGGCAAAAGAACACGCGTTCGGGAAACGCCCACTAGGCCAAAATTAAAGGGCCGGATGTAAGGGAAAGCCAACGGCTTTCACACATCCGGCCCTTTTATTTTGGGCGATAGCGGGATTCCCAAGGGCCTCGTCCTTGGGCGGGGTCAAGGGGCGGCGCCCCTTGCAGGGTTTGGGGCAGCGCCCCAATAAAACTGCGCCCCTTGCAGAGCACGAGACAGAGTCTCGTACCCCACCCCCCAAAAAAGCCCTTGCAGATATAAAACGAAAAACCTCCTCTTTGCACCATGCAAAGGGGAGGTTTTTCTCTTCTCTGAACTCACACAAAAGGCTTCCGGACATCCGAAAGCCAAATATAGAAACGGTGGCCCCATTTTATATGGGGAGAACGCGTTGAAATTTCAAGAGGTCTGTGCGCGCAGAGACTGCGGCGCGAGTCCGGCGGTGCGGAGTCTTTTGAGTACGGGCCAGGCGGCGACACCGCCGATCAGTCCGAAGGCAGCGCCCATGATGCACTTAATAAAGGCGTGTGAGAGGGCGATATCTGGTGGCATACCGACGAACCAGTCAACGAGGAAGGACCCTGGGAGTCTGGCGAAGGCTGCTCCCCCTGCCAATATGGCAAAGCTTATGGCTCCGTCCAGCAGAAAAGGGCAGAATCGAACAGAAAGATCGCAAAAAATACCGGGGAGCATGAAGCGGACGAGTCCGATGGGGCCTGCTTTTCCGGGGGCGAAGAGCATGAGGCAAAGCGCGGCGAGCAGGCTTACAGTGCTTGCTGTCCACTTGCGGCCGACGCAGCCTTTGGCGAGGAGCAGGAAGAACATGGTGAAAAACATGGCGTGCCCGGATATTTTGAGATTCAGGCGAAGCACGGTTTTGGTGAGCACAATGAGCATTGCACAAAGCCCGATAAAGAGCGCTTCCTTGAGTGTAAAATCGAGCCACCATTTTTGATTCTGTTCCACGGTGCATCCTTGGTGAAGAGGCATAGAAAAAGGAGGATCTCCTGTTGCAGGCACATTTTTATGTCAGTATAGGCATATGTGCAAGTCGTAAGCACTGGAGGACATGATGAAAATATTTGTTGGATTCGATGACACGGATGTACTTGGCTCTCCAATTGGGACGGGCAAACTTGCCCGGTATTTTGCAAAGAAGGTTCCCGCAGACTGCTCGCTGTGGGGCGTGGTGCGTTACCAGCTCCTTGTTGCAGATGAAGTCCCATACACCTCACACAATAGCTCTGCGTGCGTGATTATTGAGGCTCCGGAAGCGAGCTATACAGAGAAATTTGTTGAACTGGGCGTGCAGCATCTTGCTGAATACTATTGTGAAGGAAGCGATCCGGGGCTGTGCGTTGCCGCTGAAGGTGCAGTCAGTCAGGAACAGATAGTCTTTGGTCAAGAGTGTACGGCAAGGCTGAAGACGCAGGATGAGGCAATGCGTATTGCCAAAGGTGTTCACCTGTCGGGTCACGGCGGAACAAATGACGGCATTATTGGTGCTGCGGCAGCTATTGGGCTGACGGCTGGCGGCTGGTGCGGCCGGTTTATCGAACTGGGAAGCCGCAAGCTGCGTGATTTTCCTTCACGCGTTCAGGTGAAGGAATTGCAGGATGCAGGGATTATCCCTCTTTCCATTGATCGGAACGCAACAGTTCCAATGCCTGAGGACTTTGTTGAGACAAAAGACTGGCTTCGCCCCAGACTGTGGTCTGGCCGTCCAATGCTGCCAATGGAACTCAGGGGCGAGGGCTTGTGGGAATCCCTTGGCGGAAAGTCCAAGAAAGCAAAAAATATTGATTACGACGAAGAGTAAGATGCTCTGAAATGAGTTGAAAGAAGAGAAACACGCCGCGGTGAAAATCGCGGCTTTTTTAATGGCGTTTTTCTGCATACCGGGCGCGGGCGGCAAGAGCCGCTTCCTCTGCAATGGACAGGGCGCGAACCACGAGCGGAATACCGCAGGCCCTGGCAAACTCCGGCCAGTGAAGGGGATTCATGAGCTGCTTGGGGGATATCTTTGCGCCGCGCATACACTGCACTGTGTATATGGCCTTTGCTTCGCGCAGGAGTACCGGAAAAAAGCGCAGGGAGGTGAAGACGACAAAGGACAGGCGTCCGGGAAGAAATCGGCCGAGCACTTTCATCATGGCTTCTGGCGGGGTGGTGCGCTGAAACCAAAAGGCGGGAAGCATGACGAGCGTGATCTGAAGACCGACGACAAGGCTTTCGGTTGCTGTTTGCGAAGTGAGGCCAAAACGAAACGCGTAGAGGAGCAAAATAAGCGGATACTGAAAAAAGAAGATTCGGAAGTCCTGCCATATTTCGCGAGGGCGCAGGCCTGCGCCAATGTAGAGCGCAAGAAGGCCAAGGAGCAGGGCTCCAGCGGAAAGCGGCGTGCGGGTGAAAAAGGCGGTGAAAGAAATGCTCATGATGAGCAGAGCCTTGAAGCCCGTGGGGAGCTTGGCGCATGGACCTTTGGCTCCGGTAAAGCGGCCGGGGTGCCCTCCTGCACAGCGCAGGAACGTTGCAAGCTTAGACATGTTCATGAAGCTGTCCTTTGCTGAGGGTGAGGCTTTGGCCAGTCCAGAAGGGGAGTGAGTCCTGGTCGTGGGTCAAAATGAGCAGAGCTGCTTCGGGGGAAAGTTCTTCGCAGACACAGTAAAATGCCTGTTCCCAGCGCGCGGGATCAAGTCCTGTTGCTGGCTCGTCCAAAACAAGAAGTGAGGGCGAGACAATGAGGGCACAGGCGAGGGTGACGAGACGCTTTTGCCCATAGCTGAGCGTCAGGGGGGAGCGCTCTGCAAGCTCTGTGATGCCAAGTTTGCCCATGAGTCTGTCCACTGCCTGCCTGTGCTCGGCTTGAGTGCGCTTGGGCTTGGCTGCTCGCGCAGAAAAGAGAATTTCATCGCGGACTGTGGCTTCAAAAAGCTGCCGGTCCGGGTTCTGCATCATGCAGGTGGCCTTGCCCGGAAGCTGCCACGGAGCAGGAGCTGGGATTCCACAGAGTTCCAGCTCTCCTGAGTCGGGAGTGTTCTGCCCTGTAATAACTGAAAGCAGGGTTGATTTGCCCGCACCATTCTTGCCGGAAATGCGGAGCCAATCGCCGGGGTTGAGGGTGAGGGACAGGCCCGTGAACAGTGGTCGGGAGCGCTCTGGCGTCAGGTGGATGTCTTTGAGCTGGAGTATGGGCGTGTCGCTTGCCTGTGGCTGGCGTGAGGCGCGGGAAAATGGAACAGGCTGAGCCTTGGCTGTGGGCTTTGGGGTGAGGCTGAGCTGCCTGTCGAAAATGGCTGTGGGGAAATTTAGGTGGTGCTCACAGACAATAATGCCGCAGCCTTCACTTTTGAGCTGCGCAAGAATGCGGAGCAGGTCGTCCTGACCGTTGCGGTCGAGCTGTGAGAACGGCTCGTCAAGGAGCAGAAGCGCTGGGTGCATGGCGAGGACTGAGGCAAGAACGAGACGATATTTTTGTCCCATAGACAGGGCTTCGGTGTGCTCTGCCGGAAGAGGGGAGAGACCGGTGTGCAGGAGGCTGTGTTCTGCTCGCTGCTGCGCTTCCGGGCTTTCTCCAAAAATATTTTCTGCACCAAAGCGGGCTTCTTCGATGCTGGTGGCGCACAGAATTTGTGTTTCCGGATTTTGAAGCACGAGGCCAGCAGGGGCACCGCTCCAGCTGCTTGGGCAGGAGAGGGTGCACTGGCCAGAAAAATTGTCAGGAGAATCCAGCCCGGCAAGGCAGGTCAGAAGCGTGCTTTTGCCGGAACCGGATTCTCCCGTAATGAGCAGACATTCTCCGCACCCAAGCGACAGCGAAAGCCCAGAGGGCGCTGTCAGGCCATTCAGTTTATGCGTGTAGCTGAAATCCGTGAGGGTGCAGAGTGTGTGCATGATATTTAGAACCTGTATTCGGTGCCGAGGTAGAAGGTGCGTCCAGCCTGCGGGATGGAGTAGCTTTCTTCGTAGTCCTCGTCAAAGAGGTTGCGGGCACCTGCGTAGACTTCGAGGCTGTCATCAAAGAAGGCTTTGCTGACCTTGAGGTCCACGAGGTTGTAGGTCTTGAGCAGGGACTTGTCCTTGCCGTCGGAGCTGTAGTGATACTGGCCATCCACGTAGAGCCAGGACGCATAGAGCTTGGCACCACAGGGGGCTGTGTATGTAGCTTCGACGCCAGCCTTGTTGCGGGGACGGTACTGCAGCTCAACGATTTCGGCGCTGTCAGATTCGTTGCGGGCATCAAGGTAGGTGTAGGATGCTTTCAGGGTCAGGTTCGTAATGGAACGGTTGACCACAGATGTTTCGAATCCTCGGAAGCTGTATTCCTCAAAGTTCTGGGAGACCTTGTTGACGTCTTTTTCGATGAAGTCATCTGCCTCGATGTAGAAGCCTGTCACATCCAGCTCGGTATCAACGGAGCGGAAATTGTGGCGGACGCCTGCTTCGTAGTGACGGGTCACTTCGGCATGAAGGTCAGCATTGCCAGAGTCAGTGTCGTACAGCTCTTTGACAGAGGGGAAGCGCACCTTGCGGGCATGGTTGACGTGCAGGCTTGTTGCGTCGGTGAGATCATAGTTTGCACCGAGCAGGTAGCTGTAGTCAGACTCGTCGTCGCCGTAGGTGATTTTTTTCAGTGCGTGCCAGCCAATGCCAGCAACCAGACCAAGCTTTTCTGTGGGGCGAACTTCGTATTCTGTGGCGATGTTGTACTCGTCGAGGTTTTTGCTCTCGTCGTGACCAACAAATTTGCCACTGCTGGCTGCTGTGCTGGAGCTTCCAGAGCCTCCGCCGTGTCCACCACCATGGCCGCCGCCGGAGCCAGAACCAGAACCGCTTGTGGATTCTTTATAGACTTCGGAATCCAGCTTCCAGTGGCTCTGCTTTGCGGAAAGCGAGAGATTGATGGTGCCGTATTCTTTGGCGTCATAGGTGCCAATCAGGTTGCCACCGAAGATTTCCGTGTAGGATGTCTGGTTGTAGGCGCCATTCTTTTTCTGGGTGGAGTAGCTGTCGTCGTCGTAGCGGCTGCGGTCCTCTTCCTGATTGTTCATAAAGGCAGAAGCCTTCATGCTCAGGGCATCAGAGAACTCGTGCTGCACGAGGAGCTGGACAAGGTTTCCAGAAATGTTGTCGTAGCGGTCGTACTTGGGCTTTTTGATGTAACCGTCGTTTTTGGTCGTCGCCGGGGGAATACCGTAGCTGCGGTCCCAGTACGATACGGTCAGGCCCAGCTTGGTGCTGTCTGTGGCGTCGTAAAGAAGGTTTGCGTAGATATTGTTCTTTTCATCATCGCTATTCACGCGTTCGCCACTGTCCTGAAGCGCAGTTTCGTTGAAGCTGCCAGACAGGGGGAAGTGATCGCGGGTTTCAAAGACATAATAGCTGTTGAAACGAAGCTTGTCTGTGCCACCATTCAGGCTTCCCTTGGCGCGGTAGTATTCACCACTGCCCAGTTCGCCGCCGATCAGGCCGTGAAGACCTTCCTGACCTTTCTTGGTGATGATGTTAATGACACCAGCATTGCCGCCTGCTCCATACAGAACAGAGCTTGCACCACGGGTGATTTTGATTTCAGAAATGTAATCGGCTGGGATGGCGTCCGGTGTCCACTGGTTGTCGTAGGTGGAGTTCATCGGAACACCATCAAGAAGCAGGATGACATTGCGGGTACGCAGGCCGCGGATGTCGATGCGCGGAGTTCCCTCGGCTCCGGTGCGGACGGTGACACCCGGAACAAGGTCCAGAGCCTCTGCGACGTTACGTGCTCCAGAATTTTTGATCTCTTCTGCGGTGATGACGTCAACAGTGCCTGCCTGTTCAACAACAGACAGCTTTTCACCAGAGACAAGCACCTCGCCAAGCTCAAAGCTGGTATCGCTCTTTGCGGTGGCTTGCTCTGCAGCAAAACCAAGCGATGGCAGCGTAAGCAATGCGACAAAAAGAAGCAGGGCGCTTTTCTTCATCATGTGTTTTCTCTCCATTCATCTCTAAAGGCTTCATCATGAAAATGATAATGATGCAGCTCTTACAATAAAAAAGCGAAAAATCAATGCGGGAGAGTTTTCTTGATGAAGGCTCAGGCAGAACTTTATGAGTTTACTAAACTCTGATCTGCTTCATAAATCTTTTTTAATGGAGAGAGGCAGGTGATTTTTTCTCTTCTTTTTTCTCTTTCTCTGCGCAAAAAGTTTTTTCTTTCTTTGACGCAATGAATCATTGTATTTTCATATGCTTTATGAAACGTATTGAAAGAGAGGAAAAATCCTTTTGGGACGGGCATACGCGTTGCTCATAGCCCCAAGACTGGGATTATAGAGAAAGGGACAGAAGATATATGTTTTTCTGTGTGGAGGCGAAAAAGATGCGGCGGCAGGCCAAAAAAAAAGCTTCTGACTGCGTCAGAAGCTTATATTTTCGAGTGGTGCCGAAGGGGAGAGTCGAACTCCCACGAGCAAACGCTCACTAGACCCTGAACCTAGCGTGTCTACCAATTCCACCACTTCGGCACTCGATGGAGGAATCCTATAGCCCCCATCCTTTCGCTTTGGCAAGTCTTTTTTTATCTTTTTTTTAATTAATCTTCAACGCGTAGCAGCTTCTCTTTTGAATGGTTGCTCACCAGCGCTTGAATGAGATACCTTTTTGCGATAGCACTTCTTTCTGCTTTTAGCCCCCGTATAAAAAGGCTTCACCACATGAGAGTCATAAGACACATAGACGAGATTCCAGAAAATTTTAGCGCATCTTGCGTAACAATTGGCAATTTTGACGGCGTCCACAAAGGACATCAGCTTCTGATTGAGCGCACCAGAGAGAAAGCCCTGTCCAAGGGACTGGCTTCTGTGGTCCTCACATTTGAACCGCACCCGCTCCGGGTTTTGACCGGGAAGAAAACTCCGCCGTTTATCACCGTTCTGGAGCAAAAGCTCCAGCTTCTTCAGGCCATGAATGTTGATTATTGTGCGGTGTTGCCGTTTACCAAGGAGCTTGCCGCTCAGAGTCCAGAGGAATTTGTACGCGATTTTCTGGTTCGTGACCTTAAAGCCAAGGAACTTGTCATTGGATATGACTACGCCTTTGGCAAAGGCCGCGCAGGTAATTATGAAATGCTGTGTGCCCTCGGACAGAAATACAGTTTTGGCGTCGAACGCGTTGGCCCATACATGTATGACAGTGCGGTCGTCAGCTCCACGAGAATTCGTGACCTTGTGAATAAGGGCCAAGTATGGGACGCTCGTCCCCTGCTTGGACGCTTTTATACGGTGCGCGGCGAAATTGAGCATGGCGCGAACCGTGGCGGTCGCCTTCTTGGCTTCCCCACGGCAAACTTGCGTCTGGTCGACGAGCTGTGTCCCGGTCTGGGAGTCTATGCCGTATGGACAACTCTCAATGACGTGACCCGTCCCGGTGTTGCGAACATTGGATACAACCCGACATTCGGCAATGACGCCATTTCAGTCGAGGTTCACATTCTGGACTTTGACGGAGATATTTATGGCGACGATCTGACGGTTCGCTTTGTCCAGCGACTTCGATCAGAGAAAAAATTTAACGGACCGCAGGAACTGACAGAGCAAATCGACAAGGATATTGCCCTGAGCCGAAAGATCCTGTCCAGCTCAGAAGCACAGCTGTAAATCATGCCATCACGCGCCCTGAAAACACTCTATTCCATGTTTAGCGGAATTACCCTTCGCTGGATTGGAATCTCCCTTGCCGTCGGAGTCTTTTCCGGCCTCGCCGCCGTCTTCTTTTTTACTGGCGTCGAGTTTCTCAAGTTTGTGTTTATTCACAAGTTTGCAGGTCTGACCCTCCCCGCCCCCGCTGGCGAAGAAATCTTTCACGGTGTTGCGGGTGCCTATCGCCCGTGGCTCATCCCTATCATGACCACTGCCGTGGGTTTGCTCACGGGATGGCTCGTCGCTCGCTATATTCCCGGCTCCGTCGGGAATGGCACCGACGGGACTGACTCCATGATTCGGGCCTTTCATCACGGTGAAGGGAAAATTCCATTCAAAGTCGGTCTCATTAAGGGCCTGACTGCAATCCTGACGATTGCAACCGGCGGCAGTGCAGGGCGCGAAGGACCAATTTCTCAGATGGGCGCAACTATTGGTTCCTTCATTTCTGACCGGTTTCACCTCACCACCAAGGAACGTCGGATTCTCCTGCTCGCAGGTGCTGCTGGCGGTCTTGGCGCTATTTTTCGCGCCCCCCTTGGTGGCGCACTGACCGCTATCGAAGTTATCTACAAAGAAGACTTTGAGTCCGAAGCGGTTTTGCCTGCGGTTATTTCTTCGGTCATTGCCTATTCTCTGTTCTCCCTCTTTTTCGGGACAACACCGATTTTCGGCATTCCTACTTTTCAGTTTACCAATGCCCTTGAGCTTCCCTTTTATGTCCTGCTCGCGTTTTTTTGCTCCTTTGTCGGCTGGTTTTACATCCGTACATTTGAGTTCATAAAATTCAACGTCTTTGAGAAAATTAATCTCAAGGTTGGCCTCATCTGGACGCTCGGCCTTGGTGGCTTATGCATGGGCCTGCTCGGCATGGCCTTTCCGCAGCTTTTGACCGGTGGCTACGGCTGGCTTGAACTCGCTATCAAGGGTGAGCTTGCTATCTCCATCATGTTTGCCATCCTCATCGGCAAGACTCTTGCCACTGCGGTGACCATTGGCTCCGGTATGAGTGGCGGCATGTTTGCCCCCGCCCTGTTTGTCGGTGGCATGAGCGGCGGTCTCGTCGGTGCTATTGCCCACAAGTATTTTCCCGCGACTGTCACGCAGCCCGGTGGCTATGTGCTCGTCGGTATGGCTGCCTTTTTTGCTGGCGTTGCCAACGCCCCCATTGGCCCCATGATTATGGTCTGTGAGCTGACGCAGGGCTACGGGCTGCTCGCCCCATTGATGCTCGCCAGCGTTGTGTGCATCGTGCTCGGCAAAAAAACCTCTCTTTACGAGAATCAGGTCGAGAATAAATTTGAATCGCCTGCCCACATTGAGGACATGACGATCAACGTTCTTGAAAACCTTTCCGTAAAAGATTTCTACCGCCCCGGGCGTGTTACTACCCTTGAGGAAGGAACGACCCTCAAGGCGTTGACTGACATCATCGTCGGAACCAACGAACTCTATTTCCCCATCAAGAACCATGAAGGCGAAATTACCGGAATTTTGGGCATGAAAGACGTGCGGCAGGTGCTCTACGAAACCTGTCTTTTCGACCTCATCGTCGTGCGCGAGCTTGCCGGAAAGCCCGTCACTCTCGT
Source organism: Desulfobaculum bizertense DSM 18034 (assembly GCF_900167065.1). Taxonomy (NCBI): domain Bacteria; kingdom Pseudomonadati; phylum Thermodesulfobacteriota; class Desulfovibrionia; order Desulfovibrionales; family Desulfovibrionaceae; genus Desulfobaculum; species Desulfobaculum bizertense. Next base: position 182,118 of record NZ_FUYA01000006.1, on the reverse strand, counting down.
CCCGACTGACGACCTCTACACTGCCTTAATGAAATTCGTCGACACCAACTATGGGCAGATCCCCGTCGTTCACCCCAAGGAACCAAATACCATTCTCGGCCTCCTTAATCGTGAAGACGTCTTCGGCGCCTACAAGAACGCTATCTCCGCTATTCCTAAGTAAATGGGAAGAAGTTGGGGACCAGCCCCAGCCCGATAGGGCTGGATGGGCGGGTGGGAAGAAGATTGGGGGCCAGCCCCCAAACCCCCGCGTAAGGGAATGATTCCCTTACGTATCCCCATTAAGTTTAAAAGCCGTGCAAGCTTCGCTTGCACGGCTTTTAAACTTAATGGGGATAGCGTCGAGAGCCTCTTTCTCTTTCCCGTGAGTTGCCACCATTCCTTTTGAACGCCTTTCGGCGTTCAAAAGGAATAAGTGCGGTCTGGAAAAGGCAGAAGAACACGCGTTAGGGAAACGCCCACTAGGCCAAAATTTAAGGGCCGGATGTAAGGGAAAGCCAACGGCTTTCACACATCCGGCCCTTAAATTTTGGGCGAAAGCGGGATTCCCAAGGGCCTCGTCCTTGGGCGGGGTCAAGGGGCGGCGCCCCTTGCAGAGCACGAGACGGAGTCTCGTAACCTCCCCCGCTTAATCTTTAAATCGTAAAGCGACGCGGGAGCCGTCGAGTTCGAGGTGAGCGTTGAAGCGCTTTCCTTTCTTTGAGACGAAGCGCCCGCGCTTGAAAGTTCTGCCTTTGGAGAGGAGGTCAGCGGCCTGATTCATTGTGATTTCACCGCCGAAGGCATCGCGTGGGATGCGAAAGGGGCAAGAGGGGTCGGCTTCGCAAATGTAGGCATCGGCGTGAACGAGGACGTTTTTGCCACAGGAAGGGCAGACGCCGACGACTTCGCCTTCATGCTCGACGCGGGTGGGGAGTGGTTTTTCCTTGCGCGTGGGCTTTGTGGTCGAAGATGCGGATTCAATGGGGAAACCGTTGTCGTCATAAAAAGCAACACCAGCACCCTGCTGCACGGTGGCCGCGGGCTGCGCGGAAGAGACTATGGGAAAGCCATCGCGGTCATACTGCTGACGAGCGGGGCGCGGGGCACCTGCGCGATAGTCAGAGACCGGGGCAACGGGATTCGCAGGCGGGGCGGTAGGGAAGCCGTCTTTGTCATAGGCCTGATAGTTCTTGATTCCGCGGACGTTTCGATACACGGAATCGCGAATTTCGTGCATGAATTCAGGATAGGTAAAGTCCCCGCGTTCAATGTCGCCGAGTTTCTTTTCCCAGTCGCCTGTCAGCTCAGGAGAGGTGACATCGGGGAGATGCTGAGAAATGACGTCAATGACGTGGCGGCCTGTGTCTGTCGCGACGAGTTTCTTTTTGTCTTTTTCAACGTAAGAGCGGGCGAGAAGGGTTTCAATAATCTGAGCACGGGTCGCGGGAGTCCCGAGACCGCGTTCCTTCATGGCTTCGCGAAGTTCGTCATCTTCGACAAGCTTGCCTGCGGTTTCCATGGCGGCAAGAAGGCTGGCGTCAGTGAAATGCGCTGGTGGCTTGGTCTGATGACTGGGGGCCTTGAGTGATTCGGCAGTAACTTTTGAGCCTTTTCGCAGGGCCGGAAGCGGGTTGTCCTTTGCTGTGCGCCACGGCTCAGCCACGAGCCATCCCTTGTCCTTAAAGACTTTGCCTGTGGCCTTGAATGGCTGCTCGTCAATGAGCACCCAGATGGTGCTGGAGGCATACTGAACGGGCGGCAAAAAGGCTGCGACGAAACGGCGGCTGACCATCTCATAAATACGCCATTCGTTTTCACTGAGAGCGGATTTAACTGGCCGCTTGGCTGTGGGAATGATTGCATGATGGTCGGAGACTTTTTTGTCATTCACACAGGCGAAATTCTTGGGCTTGCCATCCTTGATGCGCTCGGCAGCAAGGGGCGTAATTTCGGGAAATTCGTGATAGACCGCGCGCATGTGCGACAGGCATTCGTTGAAGACATCTTTTGTCAGATAGCGCGAGTCAGTTCGCGGATAGGTGAGGAGCTTTTTCTGCTCGTACAGGGCCTGCGCAATGGCGAGAGTGTCCTTTGCGGAAAGGCCGTAACGAGAGTTGGCCTCACGCTGAAGCGTGGTGAGGTCAAAAAGAAGCGGTGGCTTCTGCTGCCCTTTGCGAGACTTGGTGCTCTCGACAGCGCCCTGCGTGTCTGTGCAGCGCTCGACAATGGCGGCGGCGTCTTCTTCTTTGTCTATGCGGGACTCGGAGCGCTCAGGGGGGCAGTACCACTGGGCGGAAAAACTGTCTTCACCGTGGGCAAGAGTTGCTTCGACAGTCCAGTAATTGCGGGGGACAAAGTGCTCGATTTCCTGCCGCCGGTCGACAATAAGCTTGAGGACAGGGGTCTGAACGCGACCGACAGTGACAAGGGAGTGGTCCTTGAGCGTGAAGAGACGGGAATAGTTCATGCCGATGAGCCAGTCTGCCTCAGCGCGGGCAAAGGCGGCGAGACCAAGATTGCGCTTGGCTTCCCCGGATTCCATGCTGGCGAGGGCTTTTTTGAGACCCTGCTCGGTCATGTCGTTGGCCCAGAGACGCTTGATAGGCTTGGTGCATCCCGCCATCAAAAAAATGCGGCGAAAGATGAGTTCACCCTCGCGCCCGGCGTCAGTGGCGTTGACAACGGTGTCGACATCGTCTGCGGACATGAAGCGCTTGACGATTTCAAACTGCCGGGTGGTTTTGGGCAGGACAGCAAGCTTGAAGCGGGAGGGAATCATGGGGAGCTGGTTCATGCTCCAGCGCCCGGCCCAGTCTTCATTCTGTTCTTCGGGTTCGGCAATGTTGACGAGATGCCCAACTGCCCAGGTGACAACGTATTGCCCATTGGCAATAAAACCGTCGCCACGAGTACCGCGAACGTCCAATACTTTTGCAATTTCTTTTGCTACCGAGGGTTTTTCTGCCACAATCAGAGTCTTGGGCACGAGTCGTTTGCCTCCATGCTGGTGCATCAGTGCTCTACGAAGCGAAATCTATCATCTGCACAGACCTCCTTAGGGTAAGGAAAAAAGACCCCTGTGGGAATAGTCCCACAGGGGAAGCTGCGTGGTCGTGTGCCCAAAAGGGCTATCATTTCAGTTCTTGAATGCCAAGTGGCAGCGCAAAAGCGCCGGACCGCCGGAGCTTCTCGCCGTGCAGACAAAAGTCCGTGCCGGAAGAATCCGAAACATTCAGCGAGCCATGATTACTGTCGAAATACTCCTCATACATGCAGACCATGAGATACTCTCCGTCGCAAAGACTCAGATAGGGCCACAGCGCGAGAACAGGCGTGAAATCACTGCTCTGTGCCGAAGGGGTGTACGTAACTTCGCCAAAGCTGCCATGCTCGGCGCTCCAGTCCAGCGATGCCGGGGAAAAGTGGGCAGAGAGAACATACTGTACTCCTGAACTAAAACGGGCTGACTGCTGCGGAAAGGCGACATCAAACAGCTCTGAAAGAAGGGCATGTGTGAGCTTCTGCGGCTGGATGAGGAGCACAAAAGCGCCGGGCAACAGCATTGGGTACTGCGCGGGGTGAACAGGAGAGAATCCTTTTGCTCGCCGGGAATATTCCACAACAAGAACGCCGGAGTCGAGAGCGTCCTGTGCCGATGAAAAGCCACAAAACGCTGCTGCGGCGGCGAGGTTGCACTGGAGAATCCCGTGTGCAGCATCAAAAGAGAAGGCAAGGATGGAACTGCCCGACAGCGCGCTGCTGCTGACACGCTGCGCAATGCTCTGCTCGCCTGCGGGAGCCTGCACCGAGACGCAGGGCGGCTCGGCCGAAGTGGCATCATCGGCAAGAGAAACGCAGGGATGAAGGCGTGCATTCTGCGTGTCCTGAACTGCTCCCAGACTGTTCGACTCAAGGCTGCCAGAGAGGACAGGGGCGCAGGCCAGACGACCCAAGATCGGATCTGTGCTGCTTGGGAACTCCCAGATGTGGTATTCGAGAAGCTGGGCACTTCCCTTGACCGTGGTGAGCGTGACCTGAGTCTTTTCTGACCAGATAACGGAGAGGCAGAGACGCGTGGGCTTGGCCGAGAGCTTGGTGAGCTGGCGAGGGGTGGACAGGGTCAGGGCGGCCCGGCAGTCTGTGCCCGTCAAAACGGCCTCAAAAAGATAACGCCTGCCCGGTGTGAGGGGGCGCAGTGGCTTTGCGATTCTCAGGGATTCATAGCCGCATTTTTTGCAGCTCAGCGCTCCAGAGGCATCCTGCGACCAGTGTGAGGAGAATGAAAAGGTCCCAATGCAGAAACTGTTGAGACTGGGGCACAGGTCGTGAGGTCGAACTTCTGTGATGCGGGTGATTGTGCAGCGTCCTGTTGCTCCTTGCGTACCAGTGACAAAGCCGCAGCTGCTTTGTGTCCGCCCGGCAGGAAGCATGCAGCTTAGGACGCCGGTCCCGTGCGTTGCGCTGCAAAATGCAGAACAGGCGTTGGCTGGGTCGGTGCTTTCTGCGGTGAAGGCAAGGGAGCCTGCGCTCAGGGAAACCTGTGCTTCGACAAGGTAGGAGCGCGAAAGGTCTAGCCCGGTAAACAGGGCATGAGCGGGTTTTGTCGAGCTAAACTTGACAGACGAGGCCCCATCCTGTGAAGCGCCTGCGGAAAGAGTTGTCCAGTGCGGGGCCACGGGAAGAGAGCTAAGAGGGCTGGGGCAGGCACACAGCTTTTGCAGGCTGTTGGTAAAGAACTGGCGTTCGCGAAGAACGGGACCGCGCAGGGCGTGCGATGCGCGTCTAGTGCAGATGGCGCAGTTTACCGTGTCTCCGGCCTGGATGCCTGTCACTTGTGCGGCAGAGCTGTAGACAGGGTGGAGAAGTATTCTGGTGCGTATTTCTTTGCCGTTTTTTTGTTCCAAAAAGCTGGCGTACAGCTCGGTGTCATTGATGCGCAGGACCGCGTAGCAGTCTTGTGGAAGCGTGTTTTCCTGACCGTAGTTCAGGGCTGGATCTATGCCATAGAGCGCGCCAGTCAGAAGAAGCTCAACGCGGGGAGCGCCTGCAATGGTGACCGTGGAAAGCGATGCGAGGGGCAGGGCGTCAATGGATTCAATAGCCCACTGCCGCTCTTTGGCTGAGCTTTGTGGGGCGTCCAGAAGTTTTCGAACCCCATCATAGAGCAGCCCAAGGCCTGCAGTTTCTACCCCATGCACAAGGTGTAAGGCCTGGCGCGCCTGCTCAATGGCGGAAGCGGATTCTTTTGTCGCATCAGTGGCTTTTTTTTCAGCATTTGAGGTCGTTTGGGTGAGCTTTTGGATTGTGTCCTGTATTGCTGAACATTTTTGTTCAGTCGCTTGCGCGGTTTTTTGAATGTCATTTTTTGAGTTCCGCACTGTTTCCTGAACCGTGGCCATGCTGTTTGCCATTTGGCTTATGTTTTTTTGTCCTTCCTGCTGGATGCGGGTGATGGATTGCTCTGCTTGTGTTTCAATATCAGCCTGTGCGTACTGGGCTTGAGCTTCAGCACTTTGTGTGAGTTGATCAATTTGCTGAATTGACTGTGCTGCGCTTGCATCAAGTTGGGTGTGGGCTTTTTGGACCGTGTCTTTTGTCGTCTTCGCTAATTCGTCAATTTGTTTGACTGAATCTTGAGCTTTTTTCTCAAGCTGCGCCTGGATAAGCTGTGCTTCTACCTGTGCCCCCTGGGTAAGCTGTTCAATCTGGCTTAGCGACTGAGTGGTTCTTTCGTCGATTTTGCTCCGAGCCTGTTTTGCTTTGGCGTCTGTCGCAGATGTCAGCGATTCAATTTGACTGACTGACTTTTGGGTTGTCGACTGAACCTGCTCGTGGAGTTCCTTGATCTGAGTTATTGCCAGGTTTGCCTTTTGGGGGACGCTTTTGATTTTTTCAATAAATTCTGAAGGGTCCTGTCCATCTCTGGGGTCCATCCTGACGCAACGCTGGATTTCTCCCCGGAGCTGCTGGCATATACGTGTGAGGCGGTCATCTGCCTGTTCGATGAGGCTGAGGTCGGTGACCCCGGAATATCTCCAGCTGTTTTTTTGGCTGATGCTGAGTTCTGGGATAATATACAGGCGTTCATTCATCGCAAGTGCTTGTGCATCTTCCGCCAGGGGGTAGAGGATTTCCCCCTCTCCTGTTTCTGGAGAACCCATGATTTTGTAATCAATTCCCTGAACGAGCTTTTGTCCTGCTGCGGAATCATTAGGGAGAAAGTAGACGTGAAGGCTGTCTTCTTCATCATCAAGAATCCACGGGAACGGAAAATGCGTTGTGCTTCCATTGCCCCAAAAGTCCAGGTGGTCTTTGTGTGTGGTATCGACTGTCACATGCCCTCCTCTGGCTGGCGTTATGCGTTTTGCCAAGCCACATAGCATGGGCAGGCAGAAAGCTCCGGCAGCTCTGCCATCTGCCGCATTTGGCCCAGTGCCTTGGAGAGGGGCGGATTGGTTACTTCGCTTGCGTGCTTGTGTGCTGCGATTTTGTTTTGCACCGTCTTGAGTATTCCTTTATACGCCTTTACAGAACGACGCCGTTTTGTCGCATGAGTTTTGAATGCGGCTGGGTGGTGTGTCTGCTTATCAACCCCGCTTGGGGAAAGGAGTCTCCCTGCAATGTCCAAGGCATGGATTCGTGCCAAAAAGCCTGATTTTGTCCGTGATGTCGTGCGGGATTTTTGTCTTGCCCATCACGAGCTTGAGACGGAATTCAGGGCTTTTGACAGGACCGGACACGTTGATTTTGTGCAGTTGAAAAACCTGCTTGGTCTGGAGACCAACAAGGGCTTGCTGTGGCGTCTCAAGGACACCGCACATCTGCTTTTTAAAAAAAATGCGTCGGAAAATGACCTGCTTGGTCAGTTTTTGGACTGGAGCATGGGATATATTTTTCATGACACCATGAAGCTCAAGGAAGACGCATACCAGCAGCAAAACTATGCTCCGTGGTTTCGCGAGCTTCATCGGCGCCAGCTTTCTGCTGATGTGCATGCGATTTCTCAGGATCTTATGCATGTGCTTGATCAGACCAATGAAAGCATTCATCGCGAAATAAACCGTATTCGTTTTATTTTGTTCAACTGTCGTCGGCTTTTGACCCAGTACTTGCCCCGGCATCGGGAAAATGAGCTTTTGGCCCGTTTTCTGGTGGCCCGGCGTGACCTTGTGCATGAGGTTTTTGGCAGTGGTTATGAAAAGCTTTTGGCATCCATTTATGGTGAGGAGCCAGAGTTGCGCTTTTTGCTTGCTGCCCGGAGCTGGCGCTCTGGCGGGTGGAAGGATGAGGCTCTCAAGGCGCTGAGTGAGGCGCAGTGCCTGAATGCAGAACATCCGCTCCTTCATGAAGAGCTGGAGCGAATACACGCGAGACGTTCATAATAACGGTATTTAAAGGCGAAATGCAGACGCATTTCGCCTTTTCTTTTCCCGACTCAAACTCTTGATTTGCCAAGTTTGTCTTTTTTGGTATCTTCGGGCAACACTCACGGCCTTCCTTCCATTGTTCATAAAGACACTTCCATGTGCAAAGGAGTCCCCAAATGTCCGTCTTGACATTCAAGAGCCCCGGTCTGCATCGCTTGCAGAACCCGGACAGTCCTGAACTGTTCCGCGAGAACTTTCCATATACGAAAGTCGGGCGCATCAACTTTGATGGTGAGTTCACCATCCCGCATCCTGCAGATCCCATGTTCATTACGGACACGACGTTTCGTGATGGACAGCAGGCACGGCCTCCGTACACCGTCCGTCAGATTGCAACACTCTATGATTATTTGCATAAGCTCGGTGGTCACTCTGGCCTGATTCGACAGAGTGAGTTCTTTTTGTATTCCAAAAAAGACCAGCGCGCAGTGAAGGCGTGTTTGGCCAAAGACTACGACTTTCCGCAGGTCACGGGCTGGATTCGTGCCAACAAGAATGATCTGGAGCTTGTGCGTCAGATGGGGCTGAAAGAGACGGGTATGCTCACCTCTGTTTCGGACTATCACATCTACCTCAAGCTCAAAAAAGACCGCCAGAAGGCGATGGATGACTATCTGGAGCTGGTGGAGAAGGCTCTGGAATGGGGAATTGTTCCACGCTGTCATTTTGAGGACGTGACGCGTGCGGACATTATGGGTTTTTGTGTGCCGTTTGCGATTCGTTTGATGGAGCTTGCAAAGGGGAGCGGGCTTCCAGTCAAGATTCGCCTTTGCGACACCATGGGTTTTGGCGTGCCGTATCCGGGAGCAGCGCTTCCGCGCTCTGTGGCGCGCATTGTGAACGCCTTTACACAGGACGCCGGAGTTCCGAGCGAATGGCTGGAATGGCACGGACACAATGATTTCCACAAGGTACTGACCAATGCGGCGACAGCGTGGCTGTATGGTTGCAGTGGAGCCAATGGAACGCTGCTTGGCTTTGGCGAGAGGACCGGTAACGCGCCTCTGGAAGCTCTGGTCATGGAATACATTTCGTTGACAGGTGATGACAACGCCGCCATGACCGAGACCATTAGCGAGATTGGCGAGTATTTTGAGCGTGAGCTTGGCTACCGGATTCCAGACAATTATCCATTTGTTGGGCGTGACTTTAACGCGACAAGTGCCGGGATTCATGTGGATGGACTCATCAAGAATGAGGAAATCTACAATATCTTTGACACGGAGAAGATTCTGAAGCGCTCTGTGCCGATCATCATCACAGACAAGTCCGGTCGGGCCGGGGTTGCGTACTGGATTAACCAGCATCTTGCTTTGGCTGGAGATGACCGCATTGACAAGCGGCACCCCATTGTCGGGCGCATTACGAGGGCTATTGAGCAGACGTATGAAAAGGGTCGCACCACGCATTTCTCCAACGCGGAGATGAAGGCGCTGGTAAAGCGGTACCTGCCCGAGCTGTTCCCAACGGACTTCGACCACCTCAAGGACATTGCGCACAAGCTGTCTGCCCGGATTATTGCCCGGCTGTCTGCCCGGAACGAAATCCGGCAGATGCGTACCGATCAGGTGCAGGGGCTTCTGGATGGTTTTCTCGAGGAATTCCCGTTTGTGCAGTACATCTATCTTATCAACACGAACGGGCACCTTGTTTCGCACGCCATCTGCCACAAGGAAGACGTGGAGAAGTACAAGACTTTTGACGAGCACACAGACTTTTCTGCTCGTGAGTGGTTCACGGTGCCGACCAGAACTGGCAAGCTTCATGTGACGGACTTTTTTAAGTCGCAGTTCACAGGCAAGTTGTGTCTGACCGTGGCAACGCCTGTTGATGATGAAGAATCCGAGATTCAGGGCGTGCTTGGTGCGGACATCCGTTTTGAGGAACTGCTTCGTCGGCACGAGATGATAATCCCGGCGAGCGACGATGAGGATGGAGAGGAAGAGATCCTTTAGGAGGAGACGCTTTCTTCTCACTTTAGCTCCAAAATTCGGGCAAAATAGAAAAAAGACGCAGTCATCGTGACTGCGTCTTACTTTTTTGTCATATTTTCGCCATATGGCGGGGAAGCGTGGCTGGGCGGGGATTTTTTCTTATAAAAAGTTTTTGCCCTGTGAGTCCGTGACGGAGAGGGAACTTTTTTGTGGCTGCATCCAAAAAAACAGGACTGAGCTTGCCAAAATTTTGTGGCTGAGTTATGATAAAAAGGTATTTTTGACAAAAAAGTAATAAAAAAAGGTGAAAGAGTGTGAAAAAATGCACAAAAATGTCAAAAGAAACTTGTTGCACTCCGGGGCGCCCTTTGCTATCCAATTGGCTCAGCGGGACTTTCTCCTTTTGGCCCGCCTTTTGAATTACTCTGAAAAGTTTGCAGCACCCCGATCCATTGATCGGTCACTTTTATAAAAAAACGCCCAGCACCCTTTGGAGGAAATGACCATGGAAAACACTCCCGTTTTCAATTGCAAAAACGCTGACGACGTCCTGAAGGCCGTTCGTGACTACAACGTCAGCTTTGTTCAGTTCTGGTTCATCGACATCGTCGGTACCCTGAAAAGCTTCCAGGTTACCCCTAACGAACTCGAAGCCGCTTTCGAAGAAGGCATGGGCTTTGACGGCTCATCCATCCTCGGCTTCACCCGTATCGAAGAATCCGACATGGTCGCTATCCCCGACCCCACAACTTTCCAGATGGTTTCCTGGCGCCCAACCGAGCGCCCCGTCGCTCGTATGTTCTGCGACATCATGAAGCCCGACCTCACCCCTTACGAAAATGACCCCCGCCACATCCTGCGCAAGGTCATCGCTAAGGCCGCTGAGAAAGGATACACCTTCTATGTCGGCCCTGAACTCGAGTTCTTCGTCTTCGGCGACTCCAAGTCCCCACAGCTCCTCGACGTTGGTGGCTACTTCGACGCTCCGCCGCTGGACCTCGGTAACGACATCCGTCGTGACATCATTTTCGCCCTCGAGCGTATGGGTATTCAGGTCGAATACTCCCACCACGAGGTCGCTCCCTCTCAGCACGAAATCGACCTCCGTTACAACGAAGGCCTTAAAATGGCCGACGTCGCTACCACCTACCGCGTCGTCGTTAAGGAAGTCGCTCGCAAGCACGGTGCCTATGCTACCTTTATGCCCAAGCCTATCTATGGCCAGAACGGCTCCGGTATGCACGTCCACCAGTCCCTCTTCAAGAACGGCCGCAACGTCTTCTTTGATCCCAAGGACCCCAACTGCCTCTCTGCTGAGTGCAAATCCTACATCGCTGGCCTGCTCAAGCACGCTAAGGAATTCTGCTGCGTTACCAACCAGTTCGTGAACTCCTACAAGCGTCTCGTGCCCGGCTACGAAGCCCCTGTGTACATCGCTTGGGCTCAGCGTAACCGCTCCGCTCTTATCCGCGTGCCTATGTACAAGCCCGGTAAGGAAGCCGCTACCCGTATCGAACTCCGTAACCCCGATCCGGCTGCTAACCCCTACCTTTGCTTCGCTGTCCAGCTCGCCGCTGGCCTCAAAGGCATCGAGGAAGGCTACGAGCTCGCTCCCGCCGTTGAAGAAAACATCTTCGCCTTCAATGAAGTCGATATGGATACCCACGGCATCGAATCCCTCCCCGGCGACCTTTACTCCGCCGCTAAGGAACTCGAAAAGTCCGAGCTTATGAAAGAAACCCTCGGCGAATCCCTCCACCGGAACCTCGTCGAGAACAAACTCGCTGAGTGGGACGAGTACCGTACCCACGTCTCCGAGTTCGAGATTAACAAGTACCTCCCCGTACTCTAATCTCCACAACTTCTTTCCCCCATTCGTTGAAAGCGTAATCCCCCCTCCTCGTGAGGGGGGATTTTTTTGGCATTTGAACAGGTGGTGTCTGAGGTGGGTGGGGATACGAGACTCCGTCTCGTGCTCTGCAAGGGGCGCAGTTTTATTGGGGCGCTGCCCCAAACCCTGCAAGGGGCGCTGCCCCTTGACCCCGCCCAAGGACGAGGCCCTTGGGAATCCCGCTATCGCCCAAAAATAAGGGGCCGGATGTGTGAAAGCCGTTGGCTTTCCCTTGCATCCGGCCCCTTATTTTTGGCCTAGTGGGCGTTTCCCTACCCCGTGTTCTTCTGCCTTTTTCTACCGCACTTATTTTCTTTCTGAACGCAAGCGTTCAGAAAGAAAATGGTGGCGAACGCGCGGGAAAGAGAAAGAGGCTCTCGACGTTATGCCCAACAAGTTTGAATTTCATTCACGCGAAGCGTGGAGGGAATTCAAACTCGATGAGGATACGTAAGGGAATCATTCCCTTACGCGGGGGGTTGGGGGCAGGCCCCCAATCTTCTTCTTCCCACCCACCCATCCAGCGCTAACGTGCTGGGGCAGGCCCCCAATTCTTTCTTCTTATTAATTTTTCTTTTTTTTCCAGCTTTTTTCAGTTCCGTGAGCGAGTCGCTGAATATTATCAGCGTGTCGGTAAAAGACGAGAGCGGCGATGAGAGCGGCGAAGAAGGCGAGTCCAAACTGTCCGGAGAGGATGAGGAAGAGGACGAGAGCGGAGACGAGAGCGAGGGAGCCGAGGGAGACGAAGCCAGAGGCGAGGACGACGCCGATAAAGACGAGACAGGAGAGGAGGAGTGCGCCGGGGGCGAGGGCGAGGAAGGCGCCGACGGTTGTTGCGACGGCCTTGCCACCTTTCCAGTCGAGGAAGACAGAGTAGACGTGCCCGGCGACGGCGGCGAGGGCGACGAGTCCGAGGAAGAAGGTGGAGTCGCTGAAGGTGGAGGCGAGGTAGACGGGCAGGAAGCCTTTGCCTGCGTCAAACAGGAGCGTCAGCACGCCATAGCGAAAGCCGCAAAGGCGGGCGACGTTTGTTGAGCCTGTGTTGTGGCTTCCGTCGAGCCGCGGGTCGATGCCACAAAATATGCGGCCAACAAAAAGTCCAAAGGGCACTGCGCCAAGCAGATAGGTAACGGCGATCCAACCGAGTGACAGCATGTGTTTCTCCTTAAAAAAAAGTGTCGTCATGAATGGGGTAGCAGCACTTATGCAGATGAGCAAGACGCACTGTAGCAGAGATTTGCAGCGTATAAAATGGGGCAAAAGCAGCCCTGCTTTCTACCTAAAATCCTTGTTTTCATAGAAAAAACATATGCTTTTTATATGAGAAAATAATTTAGTTGCATGTCCAACGATTTTCACGTTAGAGAAGAAGAATAGAGAAATACGAATTCGAGCTGAAGGAGAGGCCATGGTGTGGAGAAGAGACGGAATACTTGGTCGCTGTATTTCGGTGTGTAACCGAGTTGGGATGACATACGTCGGAAGACAGCTCTCGCCTCTTGGGATCGGTAAGGGGCAGTTCATGCATATGGCGGAGCTGTACTACGAGGACGGGATAAGCCAGGAGGAGCTGGCGGGCAGGCTGTACATGGATAAGGGGACAGTCGCCAGGGCGCTGGGGCACCTTGAGAACAAAGGATATATTGAGAAGCGGGCAGACGCAAAAGATGCCCGTAAGAAGCTTATTTTTTTGACAGAGAAAGCCAAGAAACTCGAGGGAGAGTTTATTGGAACACTGATTCGCTGCAACGTGAATGTGACGGAAAATATTCCGGACGAGGAGCTGCAAACCTGCATAAGTGTTTTGCAGCGAGTGGCGAAAAATATGGAATCTTCAGTAAACGATGAGCCGCTTCGAAAAGAAGTGGAAGAAGGATAGCGGTATGGCAGACGAACAGAATGGGACGGAAAAACACGCGGGGCTAAAACGCAAAATTTTTGCTGGCCTGCTCGTACTCATGGCAGTTGCTGCACTGGTCTGGTTCCTGTTCATGCGGGGCAAGGTGCAGACAGACGATGCCTTTGTTGATGGTCATATCTACATGATTTCACCGCGAGTGAGCGGATACGTCACAGACGTTTTGGTGGAAGACAACCAGTTCGTGAAAAAGGGGGAGTCGCTTCTCCTGCTGGACGAGACGGATTATACAGTGGCACTTGCTGAGGCGCGCGCCGCGCTGGCTTCTCTGGAGCTTGGTGTGCCGCTGGAGCGGAGCCAGACCGGCTACAAGGTGCAGAGTGCAACCGCAGCAAAGGTCAGCCTTGAGCGGAAGCTGGAAGAGCTGGCCAAGCGACGGGAATCGGCACTGCACAGCTTTGAGAGTGCAAAAAGTACGCACATCAAGGCTGCAAAGGATCTGCGCCGCTATCGCACACTGGTCAAGGACGACGTGGCTCCGCAGTCGCAGCTTGATGATGCCGTGATGGCCGAGCGGACTTCGCAGGCGGCCCAGTCGCGTGCCGAGTCAGAAGTTGCCGCTGTTGAGCGCGAGATCGCTGCAACTAAGGCTGATCTCAAGCGACTGGCTGCCAACATTGATCTTGCCGCAACGGGCGAAGGTCTGGCCGAGATTAAGTCGCGTGAGGTTGAAGCGCAGATGGCGCGTGTTCACAAGGCTGAGCTGAATCTCAAGTACTGCGATGTGAAGGCCCCTGTTGACGGGTACGTCACCAAGAAGAACGTCGAAGCCGGGCGCGTTGTTGCTTCTGGGCAGCCCGTGCTGGCTGTGGTTCCACTGGCTCCAGAGGATCTCTGGATTACGGCCAACTACAAGGAAACGCAGCTTGAAGACGTTCGCGTCGGTCAGCATGTGACCATCAAGGTCGACACGTATTCCGACGTGACTCTTGAAGGCGTTGTGGAATCCATTATGGCCGGAACAGGTTCTGCCTTTTCGCTTTTCCCGCCGGAGAATGCTTCTGGCAACTATGTCAAAGTCGTTCAGCGCATTCCTGTGCGCATTCGTCTGACCAAAACGGAGGGAATTCCGCCCCTGCGCATTGGCATGAGTGTTGTTCCCACCATTCACACCAACGGCGGCGATGACGAATGACGGCCAAGGCTCCAGGAAAGTGGCTTATAACCTTGTCGGTTATGCTGCCCACCATGATTGAAGTGCTCGACACCAGCGTGGCAAATGTCGCGCTGGAGCACATTCAGGGCAGTCTTTCAGCCGGGCAGGACGAAGTCACATGGGTTCTCACCTCGTATCTCGTGGCCAATGCCGTGGTTATTCCCATGAGTGGCTGGCTTTCGCGCATGATGGGGCGCAAGCGCTATCTTGTTGCCTCCGTTGCGCTCTTTACCTTGAGTTCACTCCTTTGTGGTGCTGCGACCAATCTTATGCAGATCATTCTTTTCCGCGTGATGCAGGGCATTGGTGGCGGTGGTTTGCAGCCCGTGTCGCAGGCCATTCTGCTTGAGACTTTCCCCGCCAAGCAGCGCGGTATGGCGATGGCTATTTTTGGTCTTGGTGTGGTCATGGGACCAATCTTTGGCCCGCTCGTTGGTGGCTGGATTACGGACACCTGGTCGTGGCGCTGGATTTTTTACATCAATTTGCCGTTCGGCATTTTGGCCTTTTACATGTGTTCTGCCTTTGTGCAGGACCCACCGTATCTCAAGCGCGCCAAGAAAGGCGAAGAAGTGGACGTGCTCGGTCTCGCCTTGCTCTCTGTCGGCATTGGCTGTTTGCAGATTGTTCTCGACCGTGGGCAGCAGGATGACTGGTTTGCCTCCACAAACATTACGGTGATGTCCATTATTGCCGTTTCTGCTTTGAGTTTTCTCGTTTGGTGGGAGTTACGGCACAAGAATCCAGTTCTAGACCTGCGCATTTTCAAGAGTGGAAGTTTTTCGATTGGCTGTGTGGTGATGTTTTTAGGCTTTTTCGCCTTTTTCGGCTCCATTGTTTTGCTCCCGATGTTTCTTCAGGGGCTTATGGGCTACACCGCGCTTCTCGCTGGTCTCGTGCTTGGACCCAGTGGCGCTGTCGTCTTCATCTTTATGCCCATCGCGGGCAAGCTGACTGAGCGCATTGACGCTCGCTGGATTCTCTCCTTTGGGCTGCTTTTATGTTCCTACTCGTTGTATCTCATGGCAGGTTTTAACCTGAACATTGATTTCTTTAGCGCGGCGCTTCCGCGTGCGATTCAGGGTGCAGCGATGCCGTTTTTCTTTGTCGCTCTCTCTTATCTCACTTTCGCCTACGTTAAGAACAATCAGATGAACAATGCCTCTGCCCTCTACAACCTTTTGCGTAATCTTGGCGGTTCCTTTGGAACAGCCTTTGTGACGACACTTCTCGCCCGGCGCGCTCAGTATCATCAGAATATCCTCACTGAGCACATGACGCCGCTTAACCCCATTTATCAGCTGCGACTTTCAGAAATTCAGCAGGCTTTGACTGCGAAGCTCGGCCCTCTTTCCGACCATCTCGAAGAGGCCCGCGCCTTTCTCTATCAAGAGCTGATGAAGGAAGCCAACGCCCTCGCATTTAACGACGCCTTTTACATTCAGTGCCTCATCTTCCTCTGTCTCGTCGGTGGTGTCTGGTTTATGAAAAAACCACCCATTAAAGTCGATGAAGAATAAAAAGAATGGGTGGGGGAAAGTTGGGGGCCAGCCCCAGCCTGAAAAGGCTGGATGGGTGGGAGGGGAGAAAACCGGGGCCAGCCCCGGACCCCGCGTAAGGGAATGATTCCCTTACGTATCCTCATCGAGTTTGAATTCCATCCACGCTTCGCGTGAATGAAATTCAAACTTGGGTGAGAATGGCGTAAAGAGCTTCTTTCTCTTTCTCGTGCGTTCGCCACCATTTTCTTTTTGAACGCGAGCGTTCAAAAAGAAAGGGTTGAGGCGCAAAGAAAAAGAACACACGCCCAGTTAATTAGGCCGAAAAAAAGGGGACCGAAATGGAGAAGAGAGCGTAGCTCTCATCACATTTCGGTCCCCTTTTATTTCGGGCGAAATCGGGATTCCCAAGGGCCTCGTCCTTGGGCGGGGTCAAGGGGCAGCGCCCCTTGCAGGGTTTGGGGCAGCGCCCCAATAAAACTGCGCCCCTTGCAGAGCACGAGACAGAGTCTCGTTATTCTCTCTTAATCAACGCCGGGGCGGAGCTGACATTTAACGCGAATGTTCTTGCCGGTGGTGGAGTATCCTTCGACCATGCTAAATGCTTCAGCCTCGGTGATTTCTGGTTCGGAGTCGCGAACGGAGACGCCGCGAGAGCGGAGAAATGCGAGGATTTCTGTGATAGCGTCAGCCTTGGCATCCTCAAGGGTGTAGTTCCGAGCGACGTGCTTTTTCACATCGAGGGAGGGGATGAAGAGGGAGCCTTTTGCGGTGTCGGCGAAAAGTTCAACGTCGAGGGTGGTCCGAGTGCGGGCGGCGCCAATGGCGTTGGCGACGGAGTAGTGGTCTGGCAGCTCGACGGGCAGAGAGAGGGCGTCCTGAATGGGGTCGAGCATGGCCTGAGCGGGACCACCCATCGCGACGACGCGACGGGGTCGAACACTCTTGCCCTTGAGCATCTCATAAATGGTGTACACGGGTTTCTCGTTGATGCGTTCAACCATGCTGCGAACGGCTTCGGCAATGGTGCTTGCGGCGACGCTGACGACCTTCTGCGCGAGTTTCTCGGGAGACATGTCCCAGAGCTTGGCAAGTGCGGCAATGCCTGTCTTTGATGCTTCGACGTCGCCAAAGTCGCTGAGTCCGAGAGTGTTGAGGGCGTCAGTCAGAGTGGGGGTGCAGCCTGAGCCGGAACACACGGCAAGGGCGGGTCCCTGACGATCGGGGCCGACGGTAACACCAGCCTCGCGGGAGAGACGAATAGCGGAGTCGCCACCAATGCCAATGGGGGTGACGCGAAGCGCCTGCACGAGCGTGGGAGCGCCATTGATGGCCATGCCTTCGCTTTCGATGAGTGGTGCGCCGTTGGCGAAAAGGGCGATGTCCGTGGTGGTTCCGCCGATGTCCAAAAGAATGGCGTCATCCTGCACGTCGCAGAGGGAAATAATCCCCATGACACTTGCTGCTGGTCCGGACAAAATTGATTCGACAGGAGTCTCGCGAGAGGCTTCAAGAGGCATGGTGCCGCCGTCAGCCTTGAGGATGTTAATCTCCGCATCGAGACCAAAGTGCGCGGCGCTTTCTTCCACAGCCTGCGCAAAGTCGTTGTAGACGCGCCAGACCGCGCTGTTGAAATACGCAGTTGCGACGCGGCGGGGGAAGTTGAGCGTTCCAGAGAGGGAATGCCCAAGAGTGACGCGATCTGGAGCCAGCGCATCATCCAGGGCCTCGGCGAGCTGGTTTTCATGCGCGGGGTTGCGGGTGGAGAACTTGGTGACAGCGGCAAAGACACGCAGATTGCGCTCCTTGCAGGCTTCAAGCGCGGCATCGAGATCGCGGGGGCTGAGTGATTCCTGCTCGGTGCCCCGGTGGTCAATGGAGCCGCCAAGGACGAAGTAGTTTTCGCCGATGCGGTAGCTTTCGGGGTCAATGCCGGGGCCGGAAGAGACCAGGACGCCAACGGGTTCGGTTTTCCCTTCGACAATGGCGTTGGTGGAAAGCGTAGTGGACAGGTTCACGCGGCGGACGGCTTTGGGGTCAACGCCGTGAAGGACCTTTTCCAGTGCTGTTCTGATGGAGGAGAGCAGATTTTTGTGGTCAGTCGGAATCTTGATTGACGCCTTGATTTCCTGACCGTCCAGTACAACGGCATCCGTGTGTGTTCCTCCAACATCAATTCCAAGCAGCATGGTTTTTCTCCAGATTCTTCATCTCATAAAATTTTTTTATAGAAGCAGGCTGTGCCCAAGGTAACAAGATTCACGGTGAAGTAAAACCAGCCAGAAAAGGCGAAAAGTGTCTTTTTTTGATATGCGAAAAGCATGCAGGAGAGGCTTTGCTATGGCGTGCTGTAGGCGCTCATGCGTTCCGCTCAGTTGACATTTTGGGGCGGAAGTCGTCTCCTCTCTGGAAAAAGCAATTAATGGTGCAACGATAGAGAGGCGTCATGCTCAAGGCACAGAATCGACTCGGTATCATATTTTTCCCGGCCTATGACTGGGCCATTAGCCCTACCCATCCAGAACGCGAAGAGCGCCTGCTGTATACGCAGGACCAGCTTCGTGAAGAGGGGCTTTTTGATATCGAAGGAATAACAGAACACAAACCCGACATTGCGACAGCAAAGGACATTGAACGTGTCCATTTTTGCTTTCCCGATGTGTCCGAAGTGACAACAAAGAGTCACTTTATTTCGGCCGGTGGCGCTATCCGCGCCGGGCGGCTCGTTATGGAGGGCACAGAGGACAAGGCTTTTGCTATGGTGCGCCCTCCCGGCCATCACGCCATGAAGTGTGTTCACGGTAATCGCGGATTTTGCAATATTAACATTGAAGCCATCATGATTGAGCACATCCGTGCGAATTATGGGCACAAGCGTGTCGCGGTGGTCGACACTGACTGCCATCATGGCGACGGTTCACAGGACGTGTTTTGGCACGACCCGGATACCCTGTTTATCTCGCTGCATCAGGATGGTCGTACTCTGTATCCCGGTACGGGCTTCCCGCAGGAACTTGGAGGTCCCAACGCCTTTGGCAAGACCATCAATATTCCGCTGCCGCCTAACACCAGTGATGAGGGCTTCCTCTACGTCATTGAGAACGTTGTGAAGCCGCTCCTTGATGATTTTAAGCCTGATCTCGTTATTAATTCGGCCGGGCAGGACAACCACTTCACTGACCCGATTACCAACATGAATTTCTCTGCGCAGGGCTATGCAAAGCTCAACGAGCTTGTGAACCCAGACATTGCCGTGCTTGAGGGGGGCTATTCCATTCAGGGCGCTCTCCCCTATGTCAATCTCGGGATTTGTCTCGCTATGGCTGGCGCGGATTACTCTGGTGTTCGTGAACCGAATTATGACCCGGATCAGCTCCGGCAGCCCGCAAAGGTGACGGACTACATCAAGGACCTGAGCGACTCCATTCGTGAGCTGTATTTTGACCCGCCGCGTGGCAACATCGAAGGGCGTCTCGTTAACGGTATGTATGTCCGCGACAAGAGTATTTTTTACGACACGGACGGCATCAACGAGAATCAGGTCGAGTCCATTACCAAGTGTGATGACTGCCCCGGTGTGCTCAAGATCGAATCTCGCTCCACTGTGAACCCCCTTTCCGTCGGTATTCAAATCCCCCGGAACTGCTGCCCCAAGTGTTACGCAAAGGCTATGCAGATGTGGGAAGATGCACAGATAAAAGGCAACTACCGCTACCTTAAGCTCATCAACCTCAAAGATGACGACATTCAGTCCTTTGGATTTTAATGCCGTGTTTTGATGGATGAGTGGGGGAAAGTTGGGGGCCAGCCCCAGCACGTTAGTGCTGGATGGGTGGGTGGGGGAAGATTGGGGGCCAGCCCCCAAACCCCCGCGTAAGGGAATGATTCCCTTACGTATCCTCATCGAGTTTAAAAGCCGTTCAAGCTTCGCTTGGACGGCTTTTAAACTTGTTGGGGCTGCCTAAAGCGGCCTCTTTCTCTTTCCCGTGCGTTGCCACCATTTCCTTTTTGAACGCTCGCGTTCAGAAAGAAAATAAGTGCGGTCTGGAAAAGGCAGAAGAACACGCATTCGGGAAACGCCCACTAGGCCAAAATTAAAGGGCCGGATGTACGGGAAAGCCAACGGCTTTCACACATCCGGCCCTTAAATTTTGGGCGATAGCGGGATTCCCAAGGGCCTCGTCCTTGGGCGGGGTCAAGGGGCAGCGCCCCTTGCAGAGCACGAGACAGAGTCTCGTACCCCACCCACCCCAATAAAATTGCCCTTATTGATATAAGGTCAAGCTGTCACCGGGGCGAATATTGGTAGACGAGAGCTTGTTCCACGCCATGATTTTTTTAGTCGTGGTGTTGAATCGACGTGCGATGGCATAGAGTGTATCGCCACGGCGGACGCGATATTTTTTCTGAGCGGCTTTGGAAGAGGAAGCCGTGACAGAAGCGGAGCGTCCGGGGATGTAGAGAGACTTGCCGGGGCGAAGAGTAGCGCGCCGGGAGATGCCGTTTGCACGTGCGAGAGTCGCGACGGTGGTGTTGTGCTTGCGTGCGATGGTCCAGAGCGAGTCGCCACTCCTGATGGTGTAGTTGGAGCGGGACTGTGCGAGCTGCCGGGTGCGAGCTGCTGCGTTGGAGGACGGGATGTAAAGCCGCTGACCGACCTTGAGATGGGCGCGAACGGGGAGGTTGTTCGCACGGGCGAGGGCGCCAATGGAGAGACCGTTGCGCTTGGCGACGACCCAAAGGGTGTCACCTTTGCAGACGCGGTAGGAGCCATTGGAAGTAGCGCGAGAGGAGCGCTTGGAGCTGCGCTTGTTCTGCGCGACCATGCTCCGGGTGAGGCCTTTGCCGGGAACCTTCAAAGACTGACCGGGGCGTAGCAGGTTGGAACGGCGATGGTTGTACTTCTTGAGGACGGCAATAGAGACGCCAAAGCGGCGGGAAATGCGATACCATGAATCACCGCGACGAACGCGATAGAAGGCATAATAGCCTGTGTACTCGCGGAAGGACGAGCTGGCGAGATACTCCTGCGCCTTGGTGATTTTGTCCTGTGGCAGATAAATAGTGGAAGAACGCTCGGGGTGGGTACCGGCCTCAACGTAGGCGGGGTTCATGTCGCGGAAGGCTTTCCAGTCCATGCCGACGTTGGAGGCGAGGCGACGCAGGTCCGTCTTGGGTTTGGTCTCAAGGGCCTGTACGGTGACTTCGCGGTCCCAGTTGGGCTTTTCAAAACCGAGGGATTCAAGATTCCGCACGATTTTGATGACGGCCATAAACTTGGGAACATAGTTCCGGGTTTCTTTGGGGAGGTAATAGAGCCTGCGGCCGCGGCGCCAGCGATTTGAGCGTTTTTTGGAAAGGTCGAAATAATTGTCGCAGCCGGAGCTTTTGAGGGCGCGCATAATGCGGCCTTCGCCAGCGTTGTAGGCAGCGAGGGCGAGATACCAGTCGCCAAAATCGGAATACAGCTTGGTGAGATAGTCGGCAGCGGCGTGTGTTGACTTGTAGGGGTCATAGCGTTCGTCGAGCCACCAGCCAACGCTCAGGCCATACTTCTTGCCAGTGTAGGGCATGAACTGCCAAAGGCCTTTTGCTCCGGCGTGGGAGCCAGCTTTTGGGTTGAATCCGCTCTCGACAAATGGCAGGAAGGCGAGGTCGTGCGGGAGGCCGCGCTTGGCAAGCTCGGTCTGCACGTAGGGCATATATTTCTCGGAACGCTTGAGCCAGCGTTCAAAGCTCTTGCGTCCGCGGCGATCATGGGTGAAGAAGCGGAAGAACTGGAGCATTTCTTTGGTCTCGACAGAGTCGAGTTCAAAGCTGAGGTCTGGTTTAGTGCTCAGGGCCTGTTCTTCCTGAGGGGAGAGAGGCATTGCGTCTTTCTGGGCGAAGTTGGCGACCTCTTCTTCGTTGGGCTGCTCTGAGCCTTCGGCGCGTTCATCCGGGGTATCCGGCGGCGCATCTGCGGAGATGAGAGGAGTATCAGGAGCCTTCTGACCTGTGGTCACACAGGCGGAAAGAGAGAGCAGGGCACAGGCAGCCAGCATAAGGCATAAGAGGCTGAAAACCTTTGATGCCGTATGGCCGGAGATCTGTACGTCTGGAGCGGTGCTTGATATGTTTTTCATCGTTTGCAGAGATGGTTATGGTTTGTTTCAGTGTGCAGTTTACAAGAAAATCTAGAAAACGGCTAATGAAAGTCAAGAAAAATTGAAAACGCAATTGGGAAATAGTCCCGACACGCAATGCTATTTCAATTTTTCATCTGGGAGCAGGAAAGCGAATGCATAATAAAAAAGACATGCGGCAATCCACAAAGAGTGAAGAAAATATTGTTCCAGGGAGAAAGCCTGTTCTGGAGCTTTTGCGTAATAATCCTCAGAGTGTCGACCTTGTTTTGGTGCAGGAAGGCGCACATGGAAAAGAGCTTGGGGAGATTCTGGATTTGTGCCGCAGTTCCCGTGTTCGTTTTCGGCTTTCGTCGCGTACTGACTTGGCACGGCTTTTTTCTGGCAACACGCAGGGCGTTGTCGCCCGGGTCAGTGAGAGTCGTTTTATTGAGCTGGATGAGCTGCTGGCTCAGGCAATGGACGCGCCACTGCCACTTATTCTTGCGCTGGATCAGGTACAGGACCCTGGTAATATTGGAGCGATGGCACGTACACTTTTTGCACTTGGTGGCGCGGGACTGATTGTTCCGAAAGATCGCACAGCATACATGGGTGCTGCTGCAGTAAAGTCTTCTGCGGGTGCACTGACGCGGCTTCCTGTAGCAAAAGTTGTGAACTTGTCACGAGCACTGGATACCTGTGTTGACGCTGGTTGGCCAGTTTATGGCTCCATTGTAGACCCCAAGGGTGAGAACATGTACGCGCGCAGATTGTCAACTCCGGCAGTCCTTGTGATGGGCAATGAGGAGAAAGGAATCCGCCCCGGCGTCGCCAAAAGATGTTCGGAAAGACTGACAATTCCGCTCCAGAGGGATTTTGATTCTTTGAATGTTGCACAGGCTGCGGCGATAATTATGGGTGAATTTTTACGGCAGAAGCTTTTGTAGTCACAAGAAAAAATATTTTTTCTTGAAAAAATCACAAAAAATCTTTTGAAAAGAATTTCCCGTGCACTCCGGAAGAGGAATGCACGGGTTTTTTTATGCAGTATGATAAATAGGTAATGATGGAAAAGACTTGTGTACTTGGGAAAACTATACGATACAGGAGTAGAGGTCGGATCTCTGACGCAATGAGAATGACGTGTTAGCAGAGAAAAAATCTGCTATGTTGAATGATCGGATAAATTGTGTTCCCATTGAGGCGAAAAGAATACAACTTTTGGCCTTTGCCCAAGGCAAAAGAATCAAAAAGATTCAGTATCTTTCTGTGCATCAAAGACGCCATAACGCGGGGTGAGCATTATGAAACGGCATCTTCTTGTCACTGTGAGTGGAGAGAAAAGTAGTCTTCATGGTTTACGTTTCGTGCAGCAGTTTTTTCAGAATCACAAGGATGTTGAGCTAACGCTTTTGTATACCGCGCCACGTGCGGCAGACTGGGGACCGGGGACGGCTTCCGCAGCAGAGACGGCAGTGGGAGAAAAGGGGCAGCAGGCCCTGGAAGAGGCTCAGGAATTTTTGTGCAATCGGCATTTTTCCAAAGAACATGTTCACCTCAAGCTTTTGCCACGGCGCAATACTGCGGCGCTTGATATTCTGGAAGAAGGCGAGAGTGGGCTGTACGACGCCGTGGTTCTTGGGCGCCGGGGCCTCTCGCGGCTGGAAGAGCTGGTGGAAGATAGTGTGACTGGCGAAGCGTTGAGTCAAAAGACCGTGGCCCCACTGTGGATTTGCCGCTGGCCAGAAAAGCACCGCCAGCACGTGCTGCTTGGGCTTGACGGTTCAGAGGCGAGCTACAGAATGGCCGATCATGTGGGCTTTATGCTTGCAGATGAGCCTGAGCACCATGTGCGCATGATGCGGGTGATTTCTCCGGGCACATCGAGCCACAAGGATTCCGAAGAAATTTTTGAGCGTGCCGGAGAGATTTTGGCTTCCAATGGCGTTTTGCAAAATCGTCAGCACATCCTGGTGGTGGAGCGGGTGAACGTCTGGAAAGCCATTCTGGAAGAGGCAGAAACAGGAAAATACGCAGCTGTTGCTGTTGGGCGCACAGGCGTTGGCGGCGGCATGATAAAGAAAATTTTTGTTGGTGCGACGGCGGAAAACCTTGGGCGCAAGCTGAATGGTGCAGCGCTTTGGGTAAATTCCTGACCGTGATTTTGGGCCAAAGCCCGAAGAGAAGGAGAGCAGACTGTGGAACGCAGTGGAACAGAAGAACGTCGGGAAGAAACCCGTTTTGATGGTGTGGTCGATTCCGTCCGGGGAAGCGTTATTGATGTTGCGTTTGAGCAGGGTCTGCCTCCCATGCGGACCTTGCTATACACTGGCCCTGATGGGGCTTTTGTTCTGGAAGTTGCCGCACACCTGAACCGAAATCATGTGCGCTGCGTGGCGCTGACCTCGGTGGCCGGGCTTGCACGTGGTGAGGCTGTGACTGGCGAGGGAGAAACCTTGCAGGCCCCCGTGGGGGACGAGCTTCTGGGCCGGGTTTTCAACGTCTTTGGCAATCCCATTGACGGCAAGGATGCCCCGGATTTGTCGCGCAAGCCTGTGTACTCAGAGCCTGCTCCTCTGGCCGAGCGTGTTGCTGGTGAAGAATTCTTTTCGACAGGCATCAAGGCCATTGACCTTTTGGCTCCGCTGGAGCGAGGCGGCAAGGCTGGCATGTTTGGTGGTGCTGGCGTGGGCAAGACCGTTGTCATCACCGAGCTGATTCACAACATGGCAGGCCACCACAAGGGTGTGAGTATCTTTTGTGGCATTGGCGAACGCTGCCGCGAAGGTGAAGAGCTGTACCGGGACATGAAAGACTCCGGAGTCATGGACTCCACAGTCATGGTCTTTGGGCAGATGAATGAACCTCCGGGAGCGCGTTTCCGCGTTGCCCTGCCTGCGCTGACAATGGCCGAGCATTTCCGCGATGAAGACGGGCGCGACGTGCTGCTACTGGTGGATAATGTTTTCCGTTTCATTCAGGCCGGTATGGAACTGTCTGGACTGATGGGGCGGCTTCCGTCGCGCCTTGGCTACCAGCCCACAATGGCAACGGAGCTTGCCGAGCTGGAAGAACGTATTTCCAGCTCAAAACGGGCGGCCATTACCTCCATTCAGGCCGTGTATGTGCCTGCGGACGATTTGACTGACCCGTCGGCCGTGCACACCTTTGCGCACCTTTCTGCAAGCATTGTTTTGTCCAGAAAGCGGGCCGGAGAGGGCCTGTATCCGGCCGTGGACCCCTTGCAGTCCACATCCAGAATGCTGTCTGCGGCCATCGTAGGGCAAAAGCACTACGATGTTGCCCGTGAGGTTCAGCGGACGCTGGCGTCCTATGAAGAACTCAAGGACATCATTGCCATGCTCGGACTGGAAGAGCTGTCACGCGAAGACCGGAACACGGTGTATCGCGCCCGGCGCATTGAGCGTTTTTTGACCCAGCCATTTTTCACCACCATGCACTTTACGGGTAAGGAAGGCCGGATGGTGACCGCAGAGCAGACCGTCGAGGGCTGCGAGCGTATCCTGAACGACGACTTTTCTGATGTCCCGGAGTCCGCGCTTTACATGGTGGGCAGCATTGATGACGTCGAAGGCGGCAAGACTCGCCACGCTGTCCCGGATGAGATTGGCGAAAGCGAGACCGCAAAGGACGAGGCATGATGCAGTTTGAGCTGATTTTGCCGCTGGAGCGTTTTCTGGAGGTAGAAGCTGAAAAGATTGTCGCCAGAAGTGCGATGGGAGGCTTTTGTCTTCGGCCCCGGCATATCGACATGAGTTCGGCGCTGGTGCCGGGCATCCTTTCGTGGTGGCCACCGGGAGGCGAAGAGCAGTTTGTCGCGGTGAACGGCGGCATTCTGGTCAAGGTCGGTGAGCGCGTTCAGGTGGCGTCGCGCCATGCTGTTACTGGCGAGCTCGGGCAGCTCAAGGACGCTGTGAAGCAGATGCTGGAGGAGCAGGACGACCTTGAGCGTTCGGCACGAACAGCGCTTGCACGGCTGGAAGCCCGTTTTGTGCGCGGAGTTCTGGATTTTGGTTCTCTTCAGGAGGGTGGCTGATGCCAAAGCGTTTTGAAGAGCGTGTCGCACGGGAAGAGGAACGTCGGCTGCACGGGCGGCGGGACAACCGGCCAGAGCTGCTGCGAGGTCTCGGCATGTTTGGGCTTGTGGGCTGGGCCGTTGCGGTTCCGCTTTTGGCTGGCGCATTTCTGGGCCTCTGGATTGACCTGACGCATCCGGGCACCCGTTCGTGGACTTTGATGCTTCTTGTACTGGGCCTCGTGATTGGCTGCATGAATGCGGCCTACTGGGTTGGTCGTGAGCGCAAGGCGATTTTGCGCGACAAGGAAAACAGGGAAAAGCCAAGGCAGGAGGAATAATGCAGCAGGGTCTGGATTTGAATACGCTTTTTGTCGCCACCATGTGGGGCGCATTTCTGGGCGTGCTGTACTTTGGTGGCCTGTGGATGAGTCTCAGGACGACGCCGGGGCGCAGTCATCCCAGGCGAAGCTATTTTTTGCAGTATCTGCTACGTCTTGCCGTTGCGCTTGCGGGCTTTTGGCTGGCCATGCAGCACGGCCCTGCCGCGCTTGTGTGCTCGGTGATTGGGTTTATCGCCATGCGGGTTCTCATGGTGCGGCACCTTGGCCTGCGACCGGGAGAGCGAGGAGGGCAGCATGGACATCAGTCCTGACTGGATTGTCTATTATCAGTACGGCCCGTTCGTCATAAACAAGACCATTGTGCTGACGTGGCTGGTCATGGGCATACTCGTGTGTGGTTCATGGCTGGTGACGCGCAGGCTGGTGCGCCCGCAGGACCTGACGCCAGAGGAGCTGGCCAGTGGCAAGCGTATTCCGCGCGGGCAGACGGTACTGGAGAGCATTGTGGTGGAGTCGGCCAAGCAGATTGATGATGTGATGCAGGTTTCTGCGCGGGGTTTGCTCCCGTTTTTGGGAACCCTGTTTCTCTACATCCTTGTGAGCAATCTTCTTGGAGCGGTACCGGGCTTTGATTCTCCGACGGGTTCGCTGTCCACCACGGTCGCGCTTTCCCTTTGCGTTTTTATCATGGTCCCGGCCTACGGTATATTTCGTGGCGGCATCAGAACCTACCTCAAGGTCTATGTGCAGCCCTCCCCGTTTATGCTTCCACTCAATATTTTTTCTGAGCTGTCCCGGACAATGGCGCTTGCCGTTCGTCTTTTTGGCAACATCATGAGCGGGCGGGTCATGGGCATGATTCTGCTCATTATTGCCCCGCTTTTTGTTCCGGTTGTCATGCAGCTTCTGGGACTGCTTATTGGCGTTGTACAGGCGTATATTTTTGCAGTGCTGGCTGCCGTATACATTGCGGCGGGCATCGAAACAGATCAGCAACACATGAATGAATAGGAGAACAGCATGGACAGTCTGACCCTTATTGCTGCGGCGTCCATTATCGCTTCTGGTTTTGCCATTGGCCTTGGTGCCATTGGTCCCGGCATTGGCGAAGGTCATGCCCTTGGCCGCGCTCTGAACTCTCTGGCTCAGCAGCCAGATGAGGCCAGCACCATCACCCGGACTCTGTTTGTCGGTCTGGCAATGGTCGAATCAACCGCCATTTATGCATTTGTTGTGACCATGATTCTGCTTTTTGCGAATCCGTACTGGAATTACTTTGTGGACAAGCTTGGTGGCTAGCACGCGCTTTCCACGCCTGCACAGAGCGGTGTGGAGTGCAGCATTCGGAGGTACGACGTGCTCATAGACTGGTTTACTGTCGGAGCGCAGATTCTCAACTTTCTGATTCTTGTCTGGCTGCTCAAGCGCTATCTCTATGGTCCTATCCTCAAGGCTGTGGATCAGCGGGAGCAGGCTGTTCGCGATCGTATGCGTGAGGCTGAGGAGGCTCGAAAAGAGGCTCAAAAGCAGCAGGCCGCATTGGTTCAGGAGCGGCAGGACTTGCGCGATGAGCGGCAGGCGCTCCTCCAGCAGGTGCGAAACGACGTGGAGCGCTGGCGGGAAAACGCAACGGAGCAGGTCCGCGAGGAAGTTGATGCCCGGCGTCAGCGCTGGCTCGAAGCACTCGCGGGAGAGCAGAAAGAACTGGAGCGCAATGTGTCTGAGCGTGTGGCGCGCGAAGTTCTGGAGCTGTCTCGGCGTGTTTTGCACGACCTTGGTGGTGCGGACTTTGAGCAGCGCATGATTGCTGCGTTTTTTCAGAAGGTCGACGAGGCAGAGCTTGTGCAGGTTGGCCCGGTGGTGACCGTTTTTACGGGCGCGGACCCCAGCAGTGCATTTTGCGAAAAGCTCGAAGCAGAGCTGAAAGCTCGTTTTCCTGAACTCACGCAGTGCACATTTGAGACTCTGCCGGAACTGGGTTTTGGCCTGCGGCTGGAAGGTGAAGACCGGCGCATTGAATGGACTTTGGCCGGGTATCTTGATGGCCTGGAAGAGCGGGTAATGAGCGTTCTTTCGCGCCCAGAGCACAAGGAGGGCACAGCGTGAACTCTGCTGGTCGTGAACTTGATGCAGCCCTTGAGCGCGGCGCAGATGCCGTGAACAAGGCGCTTGATGAATACAGTTTTGAGGCTCCGGCGCAGGAAGTCGGGCGAGTCATTAGTGTTGGTGAGGGCATTGCCTTTGCCGAAGGACTCCCCGGTGTTGGCTCTGGCGAGCTGGTGACGCTTGGCGGCCGTGTCTCTGCCCTGACCATGGACATTCTCCCGGACCGTATTGGTCTGGTGCTGCTGGACCCCCCACAGGGCTTGGCTGCCGGTGAGGATGCCGTGCGCACAGAGCGTGTTTTGGATGTGCCTGTTGGTCCATCCATTATTGGGCGTGTCCTCGACCCCCTAGGTCGTCCCCTCGATGGCGGTGGGCCTGTTGATGCGGCGACCCGCTGGCCCATTGAACGCGAAGCCGCGCCGATCATGCACCGCGACCCTGTTGATGCGCCTCTCGAAACCGGTATGACGGTTGTTGATGCGCTCATCCCTGTTGGCCGTGGGCAGCGTGAGCTGATTCTGGGAGACAGGCAGACTGGAAAAACGTCTGTGGCTGTGTCCACCATCCTGAATCAGCAGGGCAAGGACTGCCTCTGCATTTACTGCGCGACCGGGCAGCGAAGTGCCAGCGTTGCGCAGGTTGTGGAGACGCTTCGGGCCAATGGTGCGATGGAGTACACCACGGTGGTCGTGGCCGAAGGTGGCGATCAACCCGGTCTGATTTATGCCGCGCCCTACGCTGCTGCGAGCATGGCGGAATATCTCATGGAGCAGGGGCGTGATGTCTTGGTGGTCTATGATGACCTGACTCGTCACGCCATTGCCTATCGTCAGATTTCACTGCTCCTTCGGCGGCCTCCGGGGCGTGAGGCGTTCCCCGGTGACATTTTTTATCTGCATTCCCGCCTTTTGGAGCGGGCAACGCATTTGCGTGAGGCATATGGTGGCGGTTCCGTGACTGCGCTTCCGGTCATTGAAACCGAGGCCCAGAACATGGCTGCCTACATTCCTACAAACCTGATTTCTATTACTGATGGGCAGATTTATGTGAACCCCGATCTCTTCCGCAAAGGGCAGCTTCCTGCTGTTGATGTTGGGCGTTCTGTCTCGCGTGTGGGTGGACGTGCGCAGCATTCCGGCTATCGCAAAGTGGCTGCGGATCTCCGGCTTTCCTATTCCCAGTTTCAGGAGCTGGAAGCCTTTGCCCGTTTCGGTACCCGGCTCGATGACTCCACCCGTGCGACCCTTGAGCATGGGCGGCGAGTGCGTGAGGTCTTTAAGCAGGGGCGGTATGAGCGCATTCCCGCTGCGTGGCAGGTCGCTCTTCTCTATGCCGTGACGCAAGGGTATCTCGACGTCACCCCGCTCGAAGAACTCAGTGCTGCGCGGCAGCAGATTTATGACTTCATTGCTGCCGACTCTGCTCTTGAAGCCCGTCTTCTCGCCGCAGACAAGGACGACCTCATCTGGAACGATCTCGACAGGGAGTTTCAGGCAATGTTTGGTGAGGTGGGTCATGCTGACGCTTGAAGGCCTTGAGAAGCGCATTGGAACAGCAGGAAGTCTGCTCTCCGTTGTCACTTCCATGAAGAATCTCGCCGCCGTCAACATGCGGCAGTTTGAAAAGGCCGTTGAGTCGCTCTCTGCCTACGACAGCGTCACGCAGCAGGGATGGGCCGCGCTTCTTCGCAATGGCGGTCTTCGGACGACGCATCTCACTGGTGCGCACATTGTCCTCGCCGTGGGTACGGATCAGGGCTTATGCGGCGCGTTTAACGAGCTTGTCAGCGAGCACGTTCTTTCCTTTATTGATGCGCAGGACGTCCCCCCTGTGATTTTTGTCAGCGGAGAACGGCTTGCTGGTGCCCTAGAAGATGCCCGGCTTTCCCTGTCTGGGCGTATTCCTCAGCCTGCCGGGCTTCCCGGTATCGCCGGAACCGCAATGGCCGCCGTGCGTGGTTTGCCCGTTAAGCCTGCGCCCTTGACCGTTGTCTACAATCGCCCTGCCTCTGGCGGCGGCTTTGAGTGTCGGGTGCGGCAGGTGCTCCCCCTTAATCGCGACTGGGCTGAGTCACTCGGTGAAAAACCTTGGCCCCGGCGCAATCTCCCCATGATTGGCGTGCCCAAGCGCGACATGTTTTCCGCACTCTTTCGACAGCATCTCTTTATTTCCCTCTATCGCGCCTTTGGCCACTCCATGGCTGCCGAGAATGCCGCGCGTCTCGCCGCGATGCAGCGCGCCGAGAAGAACATCGAAGAAATGCGCGACGAACTCGCTGCGCAGTTCCGCGAGCTTCGGCAGAACATGATTACTGCCGAACTCCTCGAAGTCGCCAGCGGCTTCGAAGCCCTCGGCGGTGACACTGACGTGGTGTAGCCGGTGGGGGAAGATGGTTGGGTGAGGGCTGGATGGGTAGGTGGAAAGATTGGGGGCCAGCACCAGCGCGTTAGCGCTGGATGGGTGGGTGGGGGAAAGTTGGGGGCCTGCCCCCAAACCCCCGCGTAAGGGAATGATTCCCTTACGTATCCTCATCGAGTTTGAATTCCATCCACGCTTCGCGTGAATGAAATTCAAACTTGGGTGAGAATGGCGTAAAGAGCTTCTTTCTCTTCTGCGAGTTCGCCACCATTTTCTTTTTGAACGCTTGCGTTCAAGAAGAAAATAAGTGCGGTTTGGAAAAGGCAGAAGAACACGCGTTAGGGAAACGCCCACTAGGCCAAAATTTAAGGGCCGGATGTACGGGAAAGCCAACGGCTTTCACACATCCGGCCCTTAAATTTTGGGCGATAGCGGGATTCCCAAGGGCCTCGTCCTTGGGCGGGGTCAAGGGGCAGCGCCCCTTGCAGGGCACGAGACGGAGTCTCGTACCCCCGATTTATTGAGGCTGAGTAGAATCGACGTCAGTGAGTCGCGTGAGATAGTCTTTTACTTCGTCGGAGTTTTTCCAGGCGTTGAAGTGGTCGAGCCACTGCTCAAAGCTCATGGTTTCTTCGTCGAGCATTTCTTCGTGGGCATGCATCCAGAGTCCGAAGATGTACATTTCGAGCTTGAGTTCTTTGGAGTCAAAGGCTTTCTGGACGAGTCCGGAGGGGTACTTGGTCCCGTCATAGGCGCTTGCGACGGTTGCGCAGACCTCGGCGCAGGAGCGCTGATAGTCGATAAGGGCGCCGTCATAATGCTCTGCGAGGTTCACCATGTCGGGATACTTGGCGGTGATGTCCTCAAGGGTTTCCTTGGGAATGGAAATCTTGACGGCTTCGCCTTCTTCGCCGGAGCAGAAATAAAAACGCAGCCAGTTTTCGAATTTCATGACGTTAGAAACATCGGCTGCTGCATGTATAAGTTCGCTGGCCATCTTTGCCTCCATTCTAGTCAGGGATTACGTTGTGCAAGGTTTCACAAAGTAGGCACCAGGGGCAATTCCGTCAAGCCCTGTGAACCGGGGAAATGGAAAGAAGGGTGAGGAAAAAAGTAAAAAAAGCGCGCGAAAAAGAAAAAAATAAAAAAGGCCCCTTCGGGGCCTTTGGACTGACGCTGATTCCACGGAAAGTATTCTCTAATACAAATGACAGGATACACTGTGACCTGGAGAAATTTCTTTCCAGCCGGGATGCTCTTCTTTGCAAATGGGAAGAGCCTTGGGGCAACGCGGATGAAAGGGACACCCTGAGGGGAGTAAAAAGGGGCTGGGTAATTCTCCACCAAGATGCAGAGCAAAACGATTCGCTTTTGGGTCCGGGATGGGAATCGCTTTGAGAAGTGCCTGCGTGTAGGGATGAAGGGGCCTGTCGTATAGCTCTTGCGCGGGAGATAACTCCATAAGCTGTCCAAAATACATGACGGCAATGCGGGTACTCATGGCGCGAATAACCGCGAGATCGTGAGAAATAAAAACATAGGTTAATCCTAGACGTTCCTGAAGATCGCGAAGCAGGTTGATAACCTGTGCCTGAATGGAAACGTCGAGGGCCGAAACGGCTTCATCACAAATAATGCAGGCAGGACGAGGAGCGAGAGCGCGGGCAATGGCAATGCGCTGGCGCTGGCCGCCCGAAAATTCGTGCGGATACCGTGTGGCATGCTCTGGACGTAGCCCAACCAGAGCGAGAAGCTTTTGAACCCTTTCGGCACGCTCCGCGCGAGGCATGCCCTGAACGGTGAGCGCTTCCGCAATGGTACTCTGAACGCGACGGCGCGGATTCAGAGAAGAGAAGGGGTCCTGAAAAATCATCTGAATTTTGTGCGGCAGAGCATCTATGAAACGTGGGTCCTGTGACCAAAGACTTTGTCCTTCAAGATAAATATTGCCAGAGCTTGGCGCTTCGAGCCGCATGAGGAGCCGGGCAAGAGTGGATTTGCCACAGCCAGATTCTCCAACAAGACCGAGAGTCTCGCCACGCATGATGTCGAGGGAGATACCATTGAGGGCGTGAACAGCGGAGCGGTTGAGACCGAGCAAACCGGAAGACATTTCATAAGTCCGGGTCAGGTCCCTGATTTGCAGATATGGCGAAGAACTCATGCGATCTCTCTTGTGAAGGTGTTTTGCGGCAATGCGTGGGGGAGTGCCCCGGCAAAGCACGCAGTGTGCAAAGACCGGGGCAAAAACGCAAGCCTAGCGCAGGGCCTTGTGAAAGGCGCGCC
Organism: Desulfobaculum bizertense DSM 18034; assembly: GCF_900167065.1. Classification (NCBI taxonomy): domain Bacteria; kingdom Pseudomonadati; phylum Thermodesulfobacteriota; class Desulfovibrionia; order Desulfovibrionales; family Desulfovibrionaceae; genus Desulfobaculum; species Desulfobaculum bizertense. Next base: position 149,074 of record NZ_FUYA01000006.1, on the reverse strand, counting down.
CCACGGTTTGCATGTTGGCGAACCAGTCGCGGGCAAGCGGGTCAGCGGGGACGACCTTGCCGTCAATGCCGGAGGCAATGGCTGCGGCACTTCGCTGGGCAAACTGTGGCTGCACAAAAACAACCTTGATGCCGTGCTCTTTGGCAAGACGAATCAGGCGGGCAAGATCTTTTGGTGAAGGCTCGCGCCCCTGCTGCTCAACGGGAATCTGAGTCAGACCATAGGCATTTGCAAAGTATCCCCATGAGGGGTGGAAAACCATGAATGCTCGTTTTTTTTCTGGAATTTCAGCAAAGAGTTCGGTGAATTCAGCGTCGAGCGCATCAATTTTTTTGCAGAAAAGCGTGAAGTTTTTGTGATAGCGTTCTGCATTGGCTGGATCTGCCTTGCTCAGGGCTTCAAGAATGTTCTGGGCAATGATGCGAACATTTTTTGGGGAAAGCCAGACATGCGGGTCAAGCGTTTCATGGTGTCCCTCGTGGGCGGTGTGATGCCCTTCGACATGGTGATGATGTCCTTCGATGGGCAGCTTGTGTATGCCTGCACTCACGTCCACGATCGTGAGGTTTTTGGCTGCATCATGAAAGCGCGGAAGCCATGCTTTTTCAAAGGGAACGCCAATGGCGAAATAGAGTTGGGCCGTGCTGAGCTGTGCCATTTGGCTGGGCTTTGGTTCATAATGATGCGGGTCCGCACCGGGGGGGACCATAACTGTGACCTTGGCGTGAATACCGGCTATTTCCTCCACAAACTGCTGCTGTGGAAGAATGCTGACTGCGACGTTCAGCTCGGCACGGGCTGGAGCTGCGAGCAGGGCGACAGCAAAGAGCGCTGCGAATATGCGAAACATGGCGTGCATGGTGTCTCCTTTTTCTGAAAGATGAGGGAAAAGCTGGTTCTGGTTTGTATACCATTTTTTATGGAATTCAACATGTGGCGCAGTGCGTGGCAAAACTGGAAATATGCAGAAACGGGCTGCATTGCCCGAGGCTGGTGCAGGCTTGTACTATTCACCTTTTTTAGGGCTTCTGATACGAGAATGAGAGCAGTTGCGGCATTGGGCCGCAAGCGTGCTTTGTCTTGGAACACAAAAGTCCGTCATCGGGCTGTTTTGGCCCCTCTGGCAGGAGAAAACGTCTTATGTTCAATGCACTGGACATCGTTTTTGCCGTTATTGGCGTGTATTATGTTATCCGCGGAGTATTTCGCGGCTTTATGCGAGAAGTCCTGTCTATGCTGGGACTTTTGTTTGCATACTGGCTGGCCAATGCGCATGGCGAGGCACTGGTTCCGTATTTTTCCCAGTGGATAAAGAGTCCTGGAATTCTGTCGTTTTTGTCTTACCTGTCAGTTTTTGTTGGTGCGGTGATTGGTGTTGGCATTTTGGCGTGGCTCGTGGTGAAGGTCTTTCGGATTCGCCCTGTGCCGCTTTTGGATATCCCCGGTGGTGGACTGGCTGGGCTGTTTAAGGCTGGCGTGTTCTGCTGCGTTATTTTGGTGGGTATCAACTCCTACCTGCCCGATTACAAGGGGCTTCAGGATTCCAAAATTGCGCCATACCTTGAGCCGGGCGTTGAGGCCCTGCAATATTTTACGCCGGACCGGATGCGGAATTTTGACCCGACAGACCTCCAGATACGTCTTGATGAGCAGCGAAAGGCTGCGCTGGAGGATTTTTTGAACGGGACCAAGGACGAAGCGCGGGAGCTTCAGGAAGAAGCACAAAATTTTGATGCGCGTTCGGAGTTTGGAGACGCAAAAAACAGTCTCAGCGAACGCAGCAAAAAATGGTTCGCAAACGTGAAGGCCTTTTTAGACAAGGCCAGAGAGGATGGGAATGGCTAACAGCACGAATGAACAGGGAGGTGCAGAGGCAAGCGCCGATGCACTGAAAGAACTGGACCGCGTTACAGACGCTCTGCTTGGTGAGGGCGGTTGCCCGTGGGATATTGAGCAGACTCCGTGGACCATGACGGATTACATTCTGGAAGAGGCTTTTGAACTGGTGGAAGCCATTCGGGCCGATGCTCCTGAGCATTCTACTGAGGAGAGCCGCTCCGAAGTCATGGAAGAGCTTGGAGACGTGGCTTTTCTACTCCAGTTTGTTGCCAAGAAGTACAGTCAGGCAGAACATTTTTCCTTGGCAGACAGCCTGAAATACGCTGCTGCGAAAATGGTTCGCCGCCATCCTCACGTTTTTGGTGATCTGCATCTCAATTCCGAAGATGAGCTGCTGTCCAACTGGGAAAAGATCAAGCGCGCAGAGCGAAGCGAAGATGGCGAAGCCCCCAAGCGGGTTTTTGCCTCGCTGCCAAAGGGCCTTCCCCCGATGCTCAAGGCGTATCGCATCAATTCCAAGGCTGCTCGTGCGGGCTTTACCTGGGACAGTGACGATGCTCAGGAAGCACATCTGCAAAGTGAATGGCAGGAGTGGAAAGAGGCAGAAGCCTCTGGCGATGAGGAAAAGATGCAGGAAGAATTTGGCGATTACCTGTTCTCACTTGTTGAGTACGGTCGTCGCAGAGGTCTCAAGGCCAGCATGGCACTTGGTGACGCCAACGTAAAATTCCTCCGTCGCTTCAATCACATTGAAGATGTGGCGCGGGAAAAGGGGCAGGACATCACCGAGCTGTCGCTTGATGAGATGAATGCACTCTGGGATGAGACAAAAAAGAAATAAAGACGTTCCAGAGACTGCACGTCCTGTGTCTTTGCGACGCAGAAAAACGAGGCCAGAGCTATTTGCTCTGGCCTTTTTTGTGGATGAAAACAAAGCTCTGGTGCCAGTCTTCTGGCTCGCGGGAGGTTGCCACGCGAAAAAAGCCAAGCTGGTGCATGGCTTGCGAGACACACAGGGCGGCAACGAGTTTGCATAGCTCCGGAAAGAGATACGGCAGGAGAAGCTGGCGAATCAGGCCAAGATAGCTGTAGCCTTCCATGCGGGCAAACTGCCATGCGCCAATGCTGTGCATGGCGATGAGTCCGAGCAGGCCATAAAAAAGGCCAAGGGTCCATTCTGGGCCGTGGTGGTGGCGGGCGGCAAGGCCGCACATCAGGGCCAGCGGCAAAAGGCCCACAAGGTAGCCGCCAGTGGGGCCGGAAAGGCAGGCAGAGCCTGCGGGAGCCATGGTGAAGACTGCGAGGCCAAGGGCACCGCTAAAGAGATAGAAGCCAACGCTGGTCAGGGCTGGGGCTGCGCCAAGAGAAAAGCCCGCAAGCATTACAAAGAAGCTTTGCAGGGTCAGCGGGATGGGAAACTGCTGATAATGAAGCACAGCTCCAACAGCAATGCACGCCGCAAATATGGCAGACCATATCAGGCGGTGCAGCTGTTCCAGACTTTCGAGACCAGCGGGCGTGCTCATGCCTGTTCCGGACTCAGGCCAAGAGCAAGAATATCTTTGAGGTCCGCATCTGTCTCATTGCCTTTTGTTGTGAGGTAGTCACCGATCATGAGACCGCTGGCACCACAGAGCAGGGGGCGTACCCGGTCCTTGCCAAAGACGGCAGGGCGGCCGCCGCAAATGCGGATGTGTTTTTCTGGGAGCATGAAGCGAAGCAGGGCAATGATTTTGCAGGCTTCTTCCGCGCTCATGATGGGGCGCGTTTGCATGGGGGTGCCGGGAATGGGGCTGAGGAAGTTGACGGGCACGGACTGAACCTTGAGTTCCGCAAGGGTGCGGGCCAGTTCCGCGCGCTGTTCCCAGCTTTCGCCAAGACCAAAGAGTCCGCCGCTGCACACGTAGAGACCCGCGTCGACTGCTGCGCGAACAGTGTTCACATCGTCGTCGTAGCTGTGCGTGGTGCAGATCTGCGGGAAAAAGCTTCGGGATGTCTCAAGGTTATGGTGATAGGCGCAAAGACCGGCATCCTTGAGGGCGCTGACGCGTTCTGGGGTCAAAAGCCCTACACTGGCATCGGCCAAAAGGCCCATCGCGCGGATTTTTCCAATGACGGAGAGGAGTTTGGCAAAGTCGGCGTCAGTGAGTCCCTTGCCGCTGGTGACAACGGCAAAGCGGGCAGCACCGGCCTCTTTCATGGCTTTGGCGGCGGTCAGAATCTGCTCTTCATCAAGAAAGGCATACTTGGGGCTGCTGGTCTGGTAATGCCCGGACTGGGCACAGAATGCACAGTCTTCGGAGCATGTTCCGCTTTTGGCGTTGATAATGGAACAGAGGCTGACTGTTTTTCCAAAGAAATGCTCCCGAATGCGGCTGGCCTGAGCACACAGCTCTTCCACACTATCGCCCTTTGCGTGAGCAATCATTAGAATATCTTTATCCGTGATGTCCGCTCCGTTGAGCACGGCATCAGCGAGTCTGGAAAACGTCATGGTTTTGGTCGTCCTTTCCGCTATGTCACTGAAAAAACAGCACAGGGCGCGCTTGTGGCGTTTTGCCCTGTGCCATGTGGAGTCTTCTTGTATACTTTATGTCCACAGGAGACAAACAGTTATCTGCTGTGTGGCTTCTGCGCAGAGAAAATGAACACTGGATTGAGTCCAACGAGACGCAAATCTCCTGCAAGAGGGGACGATTCCGAGGCCTGCATCATGGTGATGGAGCATTCCCAGCCCAGTTCTTCACAGTATTTTCTGCCCTGATGCAGTGAGTCGAGCAAAATCGTATGGATGACAAGGCGGCCACCGGGTCTGAGTCGTGATGTCACGCAGTCCATGAGTTCGCCATTATCACCACCAAGACCACCACCCATGAAAATACGGTCAGGATCTGGAAGTTCGTCCAGCCCATCCGGGGCAGTGCCGTGCGTCAGCTCAACAGAGAACGCACCCATGCGCCGGATGTTGTCTCGAATCATGGGAATGCGCCGGGCATTCTTTTCTATGGCGTAGACGCGCCCCGCGCCAAGCAGAAGCGAGGCTTCAAGGCCAACAGAGCCGCAGCCCGCGCCAAGGTCCCACATGACCTGCCCCGGCCTCAGCTGAAGTGCTCCAAGACCGGCGGCGCGAATGGGGGACTTGGTAATCAGCCCTTTTTCATGCACAAAGCTCTCGTCTGGGGTGCCAACAGTCAGCTGGACTTCTGGCTCTTTGACCTTTTCGATGATGACGATGTTTTTGGCATGGAAACTTGTCTGGCTGGCCTGCTCAAGGCTGTGGTGTGAAACGTTTTCCTGTGGGCCGCCAAGGTCTTCCAGCACCCACATTTCGTGCATGTCCGGGCACTTTTCTGCAATGCGGTGGGCAATGGCCGATGGAATGTTGTGTTTGTCCGTGAGCACTGCAACGTATTTTTCGTTGCGCAGGCGGGAAAAGAGTGGGCTGTAGTCGTCACGGCCGTGCAGGGAGACACAGGGAATGCCCTGCCACGGGATGCGAAGCTGCGCTGCCGCGCGCTGGAGCGAGGAAATACCGGGGTAGATCTGCACCATATCTGGGCCAAAGCGTTCTATGAGCGGGGCACCAATGCTGTAGAACAGCGGGTCGCCGTCAGCAAGAACCACCACGGTTTTGTTTTGGTGCAGCGCGTCTTCCAGCTGTTCATAGACTTTTTCCAGTGGCGCAGTAATGGCGATTTTTTCTGCTGGATGCTCGCTGTAGAGGTCGTCCAGAAGCAGTCTGCCGGAGCAGAGTACCTGCGCGTGGTGCACAATGTCCTGTGCTTCGCTGGAAAGGCTGGCAGGGTTCTGTCCAAGCCCGACTAGGTGGATGCTGTTCATGCGTTGTCCTCCGCAGAAAGGGCACAAAGCAGGGTGCCGTCAAAGTCATAAACCCGATAGGACAGGGAAACGCCCGGTCCTGCAAAGTCCTGGGCAACGCTGAGTGCCCGGCGGGTGATGCTGGCTAGAATTTTGGGCAGTGCTGGCTGGCCGTGGAGCAGCTCCAGGGCATGGCGGGCAGTGTTGGCCGCCTTGAGTTCGGCGTGGAGCTTTTCCGGGATGCCGTGCTCTGCGCACCAGTCTGCCAGCAGGGAAAAATCAATGCGGTTGTCTTTGGCGTGCGTGTAGGGGAAGCCTTGCGCCATTTTGACCAGCTTACCAAAAAAGCAGCCCACGACAATCTCTGTAAAACCGTGTTCGGCCGCTGACCTGAGCGCAAAGGAATAGAAATCTGCGATCTGGACGCTGGCGAGTTCCGGAATATCTGGGCGGTCCTTAAGAAGCAGACGCTCAGTACGGCCTCCAGTGCTCAGGGCGACAGTGGTGTGCCCCTGATGTTTGGCCACGTTCAGACCTTCGGCAATGCTTGCCTCGTAGGACTCGTGGCTAAAGGGTTTGACTGTTCCTCTGGTGCCAAGGATGGAAATACCACCGACAATCCCAAGGCGGGGGTTCATGGTATGTTTGGCGATTTCTTCGCCTTCGGGAACCTCAACCGTGACAGAGAGTCCAACGTGGGTCTGGTGGACGCTGAGGACTTCTTTGAGTCCTTCCCGCAGCTGTTCACGAGGTGCCGGGTTAATGGCTGGGTCACCGGGGGGGACGGGAAGCCCGGGCAGGGTCACGCGCCCAACGCCCTGACCGCCTTTCAGAGAAATTTCATCTTCCTGCGCCGGGAGCAGCTCAACCACCGCGTGGATTTCTGCCTTGTGCGTTGCGTCGGGGTCATCTCCGCCGTCTTTGATAACGCAGGCCCGGGCCGAAAGCTTTCCTTCTGGCCGCACCCAGTGGATGGGAATGGTGATTCTGCCTGCGCGTGGGGTGGGAATCTCTATGGCCGTAAGCGTGTCGTTGGTCATGAGAAAATGCAGGGCCGCCATTGCTGCGGCCGTGGCCGAGCTTCCGGTGGTGTAGCCCTCACGCAGTTTTTTTTTCTTAGCCATGAACAGAGTCCTTGTTCTCCTGCGCAGCTTTCCAGTTCGAGCAGCAGCGCACAAAAGCGGCTGCGCATTCCGGGTTCGACGCAAAGTGCAGGTGGATGTACGAGGCAAGGGTGTTGCGGACCACAAAGCCCTCTTCTCCAGAGCGGGGACCCTTGCGGTCACTGACTTCATAGATGCCGTGCGTGCCCTCTTTGAGCCGGGGGGCTGAATAATGAAATTCATGGCCTCTGGCAGTGGTGCCTGCCGGACCAATGGGGCTGTCCTGCCGGGTACGGATACCCCGGTAGCCAAGCGCACGGAAACGCTTTTCCATTGTGGCCTCAAAAGGGAAAATTCCGGTCATCTCGGAACGCTGTCCCTCGGCGTCACAAATGCCCTGCATGGTGAGCATAAATCCCCCGCATTCAGCATAAATGGGTCCATCTGCATGGGAAAATTGAGCGATGGCCTGACGAATGGACTGGTTCTTTTCAAGCTCTGGGGCAAAGAGTTCCGGGTAGCCGCCGCCAAGGTAAAGGCCGTGGATATTTTCGGGCAGCGCGCTGTCCGTGAGAGGAGAAAAGGGCACCAGCTCTGCTCCCGCCTCTTCGAGCAGTCGCAGGTTGTCGTGGTAGTAGAAGCAAAAAGCGCGGTCCCGTGCAACGCCGATGCGAACTGCTGCGGTCCGCTTGGGCTGTGTGCTGTCCTGCTGCGTTTCACCACCGCAGTGCGGAAGTTCTGCAAGCAGCGTCTCAAGGTCCATGCCTTTTTCGACCCATGCGGCAAGGGCATTCTGCCTGTCGGCGCTCATGGTGCTGTCGTCGGCCATGTGCAGGCCAAGGTGACGGGAAGGAAGGCTCAGGTCTTCGCTGCGGCGGAGCACTCCCCGCACCGGTGGCAGGGGGGCAAGGTGTGCGGGAGCCTTGCGGATGGCTTCCTCGAGAATGGATGCGTGGTTGTCGCTGCCAACCCGGTTCAGGGCAATGCCTGCAAAGTTGAGCTGTGGGTCAAAGCCCGTGTATCCGGCCACAAGGGCGGCCGCAGAGCGGGCCATAGAGCGGGCATCAACGACCAGCAGCACGGAGGCGCCAAGCCATTTGGCAATCTGGGCGGTGCTTCCGTCATCTTCGCTGGCACTTCGGCCATCAAAAAGCCCCATCACGCCCTCAACAACCGCAATATCTGCATCCTGTGTGGCGCGTTCAAAGCAGTGCCTGACGCTTTTCTGGTCCATCATCCAGCCATCAAGGTTGTGGCTGGGGCGGCCTGTGACTGCGGCATGGTGACCGGGGTCAATGAAGTCTGGGCCGCACTTAAAGGCCTGTACCGTCAGTCCTCGGCGGACAAGCGCCGCAAGCAGCCCAAGGGTGACTGTGGTCTTTCCGCAGCCACTGTGCGTGCCTGCAACAACAATTGTGGGTATTGGCATCAAATGAATCCGTTTGTCTGAATACTGGTTACTGGCCGGATGTATAGCCTAACATGACGGGACCGAAAAGGCTTTGGAGGGCAAGAAAAAAGCCCCGGGAGTTCCGGGGCTAAAAAAGCGCCTGCAATGTCCAAGGATTGTGGGGGTTGAACACCGCAGGGCGGCGGGAAAGAGGGACTAAAGGGAATGGTGTGGGGGTGTGTCGGTCTCTTTCCCAAATTTCTTTTATGTCGAAGTGCTGTTCAGCTCGTGCAGACGGTCTCTCAGTGTGATGAGTACAGAGAGGGTCGTCATCAGATCTTTGCTAGGAATATCTTTGGTAATACAGTCCTTGATGCCCTGCGCAATATTGATGAACTGGTCCAGAAATGCGTACGCTTTTTCCTGAATCTCAATCATTTTGACTCTGCGGTCTGTGGGGCAGACCTTGCGCTTGACCCAGCCGTCCTGCTCCAGCCTGTCCAGCAGGCGAACAAGCGTTGGGCCTTCAACACCAATGGCTTCGGCCAGTTCTTTTTGCGAGGTCGGGCCAAAGTCGTGCAGGCAGATAAGGGCTATCCAGCGGGCACCACTCATTCCGAGTGGTTTCATCTTTTCATCAAGCAGAGAGCGCCATGACTTGGCAACATCAGCGACAGCATAGCCAAGATTTAAAGGCGCATCTTCTAAAGGTTCTACTTTCCCTTTGCCCATAAACGCTCCTTTCCGAGAGAAAGTCCGGGCAGAACACCGCTCTGCCCGGATGTTTTTTATTGTTCGTCTTTACGCCTGTTTTTGACCTTCTTGCTGATTCCTCGGGATTTCTCCGTGAGGCTTGCAACGGTCATGTAGAACGCAGGAATAAAGAATGTTGCAATGAATGTTGCGGCCAGCATGCCGCCAATAACACCAGTACCGATGGAATGTCTGCTGGCTGCACCAGCACCGTGGCTTGTGGCCAGAGGCATACAACCGAGAATGAAGGCCAGAGAGGTCATGACGATTGGGCGGAAGCGCAGTCGTGCGGCTTCTGCTGCGGCGTGCATGATGTCTTTGCCTTCGCGGTGAATCATTGCTGCGAACTCAACGATAAGAATGGCGTTTTTACACGAAAGACCAATCAGGGTGACCAGTGCAATCTGGAAGTAGACGTCATTTGACAAACCTCTGAGGAAGTTCGCAGAAATGGCGCCAAAGAGTGCAAAGGGAACCACCATGATAACTGCAAATGGCAGGCTCCAGCGTTCATACTGGGCAGCCAGAATCAGGAAGACCATAAGCAGGGCCAGAAGCAGAACCTGAGCGGAGGTGCCGCCAGTGGCTTTTTCCTGATAGGCCGAACCCGTCCATGACAGCGTATAGCTTTCTGGCAGGTATTTGTGGGCCAGCTCTTCCATGACTTCGAGAGCCTGACCAGAGCTGTATCCGGGGGCCGGAGAACCCATGACCTTTGCGGCCGGGAACACGTTGAAGCGTTCCAGAACGTCTGGGCCTGTTTCCTGACGGATGTTTACCAGAGCGGTCAGCGGAATCATTTTGCCGTTCTCGGAACGGACGTAGACGTTTTTCAGGTCGTCTGGAGTCTTACGGTATTCGCCTTCGGACTGGAGCTGTACGCGGAAGGTACGGCCCAGTTTGTTGAAGTCGTTCACGTAGTAGGCGCCAAAGGTGGACTGCATGGTCTCAAAGACACGGTTGACCGGAACGCCAAGGCTTTTGGCCTTTTCGCGGTCGAGCTCGACGTGAATCTGAGGAGCGTTGGCACTGAATGTCGTACGAACAGCAGTCAGCTCTGGGCGCTTGTTTGCTTCGGCAGCAAAGGCCTGAACCTTGCGTGCCATTTCACGGGGATCATCACCGGCGCGGTTCTGGACGTAGCCTTCAAAACCACCCGTGTTGGACATGCCACTGATGGGCGGCGGGTTAAAGGCCATTACCAGTGCGTCGGTAAAGCCGTATCCGTAGCCAAAGATATTTCCTACAACCGCATTGGAACTCTGCGATTCGTCACGCTTGTCCCAGTCCGTGAGGTTCAGGAAGATTGTTGAAGAGTTTGTTTTTGGAGAACCAGAGAAGAGGTCAAAGCCAGAGATTTCAATGGTATCCTGAATGGCTGGGTTATCCAGCATCATCTTGGAGACCTTGTCTGTGACGGCCTGTGTTCTGGAGAGTGAAGCTCCATCCGGCAGGAATGCTGCCGAAATGATGTAGCCTTGGTCTTCTTCTGGAACCAGAGAGCCGGGAACGTGCTGGAAGAGCATCCACGTTGCACCGCAAAGCAGGGCAAAGATGGAAACACCAAGCGCTGTGCGTTTCAGGATGAAGCGAACGCCTGCTGTGTAGCGGGCCGTAATCCGGTCAAAGAAGCTGTTGAACCAGCGAAGTGGTGCAATGGGGGCCTTGCGTTCCTGCTTGAGGAGCAGGGAGCAGAGTGCCGGGGTCAGGGTCAGTGCGACAATACCAGACAGAATAACTGAAACCGCGATGGTAACAGCAAACTGTTTGTACATTTCACCAGCCAGACCACCCATGAATGCGACTGGGATAAATACCGAGCAGAGCACCAGAACAATGGCGATAACCGGACCGGTTACTTCTTCCATTGCCTTGACTGTCGCGTCGTGAGGATTCAGCCCCTCGGTCTCCATGATACGTTCGACGTTCTCAATAACAACAATAGCATCGTCAACAACGATACCAATGGCCAGAACCAGACCAAACAGGGTCAGGGTGTTGACCGAGAAGCCAAGAATATACATGCCTGCGAAGGTACCAATAATGGATACCGGGACCGCAAGACATGGAATGACTGTGGCGCGCCAGTTCTGGAGGAAGATAAAGATGATGATAAAAACAAGGGCCATTGCTTCGAACAGCGTGTGCACAACCTCGTTGACCGAAATTCGAATGAATTCCGTGGTATCAAACGGGATTTTGTACTCAATGCCATCCGGGAAGCGCTTGCTGATTTCTTCCATCTTGGCAGACACGCGGTCTGCGGTATCAAGGGCGTTAGCGCCCGGAGCAAGGTAAACACCAATGGCAATAGAATCATTGCCGTTATGTTTACTGACAACGCTGTAGCTGTATGCACCAAGCTCGACACGGGCGACGTCCTTAAGACGCAGCATCGTGCCGTCGGGGTTGGCGCGGAGGATGATGTTGCCGAATTCATTTTCGTCAGCGAGTCGGCCCTGTGTGGTGACTGTGTAGGTCAGTTCCACGGGGTCACCCAAAGGCTCAAGGCCAATACCACCAGCAGCGAACTGGGCGTTCTGCTCGCGAATGGCGTTGGCGATGTCGCTTGGCGTCAGCTTGAGCTGGGCAAGCTTGTCCGGACGAATCCAGACACGCATGGAGTAGTCGTGATCGCCAAAGATCATGGCATCACCAACACCCTCAACACGCTTGAGGTCGTCAAGGACGTTAATCAGGGCGTAGTTGCCCATGTACACGGAGTCATAACGGCCATCAGACTCAATATTCACAACCTCGAGCATACTGGGTGAACGTTTTTTGACGGTCACACCCTGCTGGCGAACTTCGGCAGGAAGACCTGCCAGAGCTGCCTGAACGCGGTTGTTGACGTTAATGGTGGCCTGGTCGGGGTCCGTGCCAAGTTTAAAGGTGATACTCATGCTCAGCGCGCCACTGCCAGAACTGGAAGACTGGAGGTAGAGCATATTGTCAACGCCGTTGATTTCCTGCTCAAGTGGAGCTGCTACCGTTTTGGCGATAACGTCAGCACTTGCGCCGGGGTACACGGTGGAGACATTGACTTCTGGCGGAACAAGTTCCGGATACTGAGCAACTGGCAGTACCCTGATTGCCAGCAGGCCTGCCAGCGTAATCAGGATAGAGATGACAGTCGCAAAGATTGGACGGTCAATAAAAAAGCGTGAAATCACTTCCCGGCCTCCGGAGCATTGGAGGTTTCACCTGCAATTTTGACAACGGTGCCGGGGCGGACCTTGATGACGCCTTCGCTAATGATGCGTTCGCCATCTTCGAGGCCGGAGTTCACAACAAATTCTTTTCCAACACTGTCACCAAGCACAACCGGGCGCGGGGTGGCTGTGTTTTTTTCATCCAGCACGTACACAATCGGGCCGGACTGGGTGAAGAGCACGGCGCGCTGGGGCACGGCCAGCGTGTTGATGAACTTGGAGCCATCCATCAGCACGCGGACAAACTGGCCGGGAAGAACAATCTTGTCCGGGTTGTCGAACTGCGCACGGGTGCGGATGGAGCCTGTCAGCGGGTCGACCTGCTGGTCAGCAAAGTTGATGTGGCCTGCGAGTTTGTAGTTTGAACCATCACTCAGGCGGATATGTACTTCGTATTCCTTGGGCAAAAAGAGTTTGCCCTCAGCCTGAAGCTTGCGGAAGCGCATGGCTTCGGTGCCGGGAACGGAGAAGTTGACGTAAACCGGGTTGAGCTGGGTGATGGTGGTCAGCAGGCTTCCCGCAGCATCGGTGCTCACAAGGCTTCCCTCGGAGCGGGTTTCCTGACTGGTGATGCCGGTGATTGGTGCGCGGACTTCGGTGTAGCCGAGGTTAATCTCAGCTTCGCGAACCGTGGCTTTTGCGGCCAGAACGTCGGCTTCACCGGTACGGTATGCGGTCAGAGCCTGATCCCGTTCCTGGGTGCTGACGACGCCGTCCTTGTAAAGTTTGAGAGTCCTGTCGCGATCCAGCTTGCGCTGGGAAAAAGCGGCCTCAGCCTTTGCGAGCTGACCACGGGCCTGACCAAGGGCAGCCCGGAATGGCTCGGGATCAAGAGTGAAGAGCAGGTCGCCTTTTTTGACAAGGCTTCCTTCTACATATTTTCTGGTGAGCAGAATGCCGCCAACGCGAGCGCGAACTTCAACTTCGCGCGAACCTGCGGCCTGTCCAATGTACTCAAGGGTGAGCGGAACGTCTGCTCGAGTAATTGTCTGGGCCTTGACCAGCGGCGGCGGTGGCGTTTTTTGTGCACTTTTGGAGGCTTCACTGTCTGTGCAGCCAGCCAGAAATGCTGCCATGACGAGGGCAAGCCCAAGAAGCAGCAGAGAGCGTTTTGTTTTCTCCATGTGTCCTATCTCCATATTCTCTTCTATAGATAGTCTATAAATAGTTAGCATACTATTTATTAGAGCGCTTCCTATAGGAAGTGTTAACTAAAAAGTCAAGGCACTTCACAGTGGCCAAAAAGTCCGAAATACAGGGGGAGAGAGGAAAATTCATGTATAGCAAGCTCCTATGAAAATTGCTCTCTGTATATTTTTTATGGTGGACGCATTTTGCGTCCATCTTGTGCAATGCGTTTTGCGCAGAAAAAAAATCGGTGGGTTTGCGCTGTTTTTCTCGTTTTCCCAGCAGGAAAATCAGGAGAACTGAGAGGCGAGGTCTCACGGGAATGAACGTTCTATGAGGAGAAAAACTGAGATAAGTTTTTGGCCGTGTTCTTTTTTGAAAAAATGACGTACGGTCTTGAAACGGTATACTGTAAGTGCATGAAAGGTGGAGGCTTTTTTGAATGTTGCAGCGGAACCCTACAATTGCTCGACGCATTACACTGCTTGTGCTCATCATGGTGTGTTCATCCGCGAGCATCGGCATTGCATACATTTACTTTATGGAACGGGTTCAGCAGAAGATTATTCAGGAATCCCGTCAGGCAACACTGGAAGGGTATAAGCGGACGCTTGCGACCTCCATTCATTCTGTTTCGGCCCAGCTTGGAGCCATGCTTGAAGATGTTCCCGGAGAATTGTCTCCGGAGGCACTCCGCCATGCGACAGAAGAAATGCGTTACGGTGAGGATGGATATTACTTCATATATGATATGAATGGTATCAATATCGCACATCCCTTGCATTCAGAGTTCAAAGGTGTCTCCAGACTGCACCATAAAGATCCGTATGGCAAAGAGTACATTGCGGAGCTGACAAAAAAAGCATCCAGTGGTGGTGGGTTTGTCAAATACTGGTTTGCCAAGCCTGGGCAGGCATATCCGAGTCAAAAGCTCGTATACTCAGAACGTATTCCGGGAACGTCTTACTGGATTGCAACAGGCTTTTACATAGATTCCATAACGCATGAGCAGGACGAGCTTTCTGAAAAGCTGCATTCTCACATGTATCGGGCCATCATCATGGTTGTGGTGGGAACCCTTGCGGTTCTGGCCGTGGTGATTGTCCCGGTGAGCCTGCACATGGTTGGTTCCATTATTGAGCCGTGGCGACAGATGGAGCGCGGGCTTCATCAGGCCCAGAAGATGGAAGCTATTGGCGTGTTTGCTGGTGGGATTGCCCACGATTTTAACAACATACTTGGAGCGATAATTTCCTGTGGTGAACTGGCTTTGGCCGAAACCCGCGGGGACAGTTCGATCAATGAAGACCTGCGGCGCATTTTGCACGCGGCCAACCGGGGCAAAACCATTGTCCGCCGCCTGCGGGCCTTTGGTGCTCCCAACAAAGGGAAGAAGCGTCCGGTTCATCCGGGGCGGGTGCTGGAAGAGTGCTTGCAGCTCCTGCGGACCTTTATCCCGCCGACCGTGACCGTGCAGGTCTATAACCGCTGCCGCTCGGCCCTGATTAGCGCTGACCCTGACCAGTATCTCCAGATCATTATGAATCTGTGTACCAACGCGGTGCAGGCCATGTCTGGAGGCAGGGGCACCTTGCGCCTTGATCTTTTTGTGCGGGATGTTGGCTCGCGGGAAGCCGAGGCCCGGGGCATCAGCAATCGGCACTATGTGGTGCTGGAGGTGCGGGACACGGGGCATGGAATTGCACCGTCTGCACTGGAAAAGATTTTTGATCCATTTTTTACCACCAGAAAGTACGAAGGCGGCACAGGGCTTGGGCTGTCTGTGGTGGAATCCATTGTTCGCAATTCGCATGGAGACATTCGGGTTGCCAGCACGGTTGGTGAGGGCACAACCTTTTCTGTGCTCATGCCCTACGCTGGCAACAGCATGGAAAAAGACGTTCCTGTGCGACAGGAAAACGTGCATTGCGAGGGTACCGAAAGGATTATGCTCGTGGATGACGACGAGGATATGGCCTATCCGGTGCAAAAGCTCTTTGAGCGCTGTGGCTATCAGGTCGCGGTGTTTTCGAGTGGGGTTGATGCGCTGAGTGCGTTTCGGGCCAAGCCAGAGGACTATGACTTGCTCCTGACGGATCAGCTTATGCCACACATGACTGGCACCGAGCTTATCCGGGTGGTGCGGACGTTGCGGCCGGAACTCCCCACGATTCTCTACAGTGGTTTTGAAGGGGAGGGCTATTCCTCTGCCTCAGATGCAGACTGGAAAAAGCAGGGCGTATCGCGCTTTTTCCGTAAACCTTTTGATACATATGAATTGTGTAAGGTGGCGAGGGAACTTCTGGACGAAAATACAACCTAAGAGGCGGGGCAGAAAATGAATCCGCAAAATGTTCTCATCCTGGATGACGATGGAGACATGAACTATGCCCTGTGCAGAGTCCTGCAAAATGCTGGATATGCGGCCCATGCTGCAACAACATTGGGGCAGGGACTTGAACAGGTGCGAAAGAAGAATTTTGATGCTGTGTTTCTGGACGTGCGCCTTCCAGATGGAAACGGCCTGTCCATAATTCCAGATATTATTGGCCAGCCGTCACATCCTGAGGTGATTATCATCACCGGAAACAGCGATCCTGATGGTGCGGAACTGGCGATTACCAGCGGGGCATGGGATTACATCGAAAAGACGGATTCCATGACTGAAATCATTGCCACGCTGGACCGGGCGATGGATTACCGCCGCGAGCGGCTGGGAACCAAAAAAGTTCGGCAGGTTCAGAGCCTGCGCCGTGAGCATATTGTGGGTGAAAGCCCGCAGATTGTACGGACGCTGGAGCGGGTGGCCCAGTGTGCTCCGGGTGATGTGAGTGTGCTGGTGACAGGCGAAACAGGCACAGGTAAGGAGCTGTGCGCCAAGGCCATCCATAACAACAGCCCACAGGCTTCGGGACCATTTATTACCGTGGACTGTGCGGCGTTGCCCGAGCAGATTGCGGAATCCCTGCTTTTTGGGCATGCCCGTGGGACCTTTACGGGCGCTGTTCGTGACACACAGGGGCTGCTTTTGCAGGCCAGCGGAGGCACGCTGTTTCTTGATGAAGTTGGTGAACTTCCGCTTTCGGTGCAAAAGATTTTTTTGCGGGTCTTGCAGGAAAGAATGGTGCGTCCGCTGGGCGCAAAAAAAGAGCAGCCTTGTGATTTTCGTCTGGTCGCGGCGACAAACCGTAATCTTGATGAAATGATCAGCGCCGGAACGTTTCGGCCTGATCTGGCGTTTCGTATCCGTGGGGCAAGCGTTGAACTGCCACCGCTACGGAACCGGGAAGGTGATGTGCATCTTTTGGTGGAGCATTATATGGCACTAGTGGCTGACCGAAATGGGTGGGATCCCAAGGAATGTGGGTCAGACGTTATTGCCGCGCTGGAGGAATATGACTGGCCGGGCAATGTGCGCGAGCTGGTTCATGCTGTGGAATTTGCGGTGACGGCTGCCCGGCATGAGAGTCAGATTTATCTCAAGCATCTTCCGCCAGAGCTGCGGGCCAAGATTGTTCGCAAGCGCATCACTCCGGATGCAGAAAAGGGTGGCCTGCCGAAAAACTTTGAGTATGTGGCTGACGACGAAAGCATTCCTACTATGCAGGAACACCGAAATAAGGTGGTCTCGCAGGCAGAGCAGGGTTACCTCAAGCATTTGCTTGCCAGTACGGGTGGCTCAATCAAGCGCTCTGTGGAACTTTCGGGCCTGTCGCAGTCCCGTTTTTATGCACTTCTCAAGAAATACAAGATAAAATCATAAAACAGGAACATGTTTTCCTGTAGCGTAAGAGGATTTTCCTGCTGAGCAGGAAAATCCTCTTTTGTTTTGAGAGCGTGAAAAGTTAACTGTTTAAAAATATGCGTCTTTTTTTGAAATCATACTTGGCACGACAGATGCTTTACTGAAAAGCAGGAAAGAGAAAAACAGGAATGTATATAGAAGAAATCAAAAGAAGTCTGTCTGCCAAAAAAGACAAAGGAGGAAGGGCACAGGTTCATGGCAGGAGATGATGTGTTTTTGGTGATGAAGCGTTTTTTCTCGTGCACCGCATTCACGCACACAAACCCACCCTTTTCGTGAAGGAGTTGTTATGGACGCTAGCACGCTCACTCTCCACGTCAAAAAGAAGAAAAGTATCGCCATGGGGCGGCTTGATGCTCTTCAAATGGCGACAGGAGTTCTGCTTATCCTTTTTCTGTGGGCACACATGATACTGGTCGCCAGTGTGTTGATCAGTCCCAAGCTCATGAATGCCATCGCGTGGTTCTTTGAAGTGACCTATATGGCCCAGATTGGTGGTCCCCTCATCGGGATGATGATCTTTGTGCACTTTGTCGTGGCAGCCAGAAAGATGCCGTGGAAGATTTCCGAGCAGGAAGCTTACCTCAAGCATAGTGTCATGATGCACCACAAGGATACGTGGCTGTGGGTCGTGCAGGTCGTTTCTGCACTGGTTATTCTGGTTATGGCCAGCATCCATATCTGGGTTGTCCTGACCAACCTTCCCATCACCGCAGTGAAGAGTGCCGCCAGAATCCAGAGTGGCTTCTGGCTTCCATTCTATCTGGTCCTGCTCCCCGCAGCCGAGCTGCATGTCGGCATCGGCTTCTATCGTATCGGTGTGAAATACGGCTTTATCTCCAGTGAAAAACGTCACTGGTATCAGAAGGCTGAGAATGTCCTCATGGGTGTTTTCATTGCGGTTGGTCTGCTGACCCTTATCCGCCTTCTGACCTTGCCCCTTACTTAACGCCAATAAGAATAGACAGGATGCAGCTATGAAAACATTCTACACTGATCTTCTGTGCATGGGGGCCGGGCTTGCAGGTGAGCGCGTTGCCGTTGAGGCCGCAAAGGCCGGATTCAACGTCACCTGCCTGTCCATTGTCCCGCCGCGCCGCTCGCATTCCTCTGCTGCGCAGGGTGGCATGCAGGCAGCTCTCGGAAACGCCATTATGGGTCAGGGCGACAGCCCAGACATCCACTTTGCAGATACGGTTAAAGGCTCCGACTGGGGCTGTGACCAGGAAGTCGCCCGCATTTTTGCGGAAACCGCTCCTATCGTCATGCGCGAAGTCGCCCACTGGGGCGTGCCGTGGAACCGTGTCGAAGCCGGAACCCATACGTATTACAAAGGTGGCAAACCCTTTGAAGCCACTGAACTGAAAGAAAAGCATGGTCTCATCCACGCTCGTGCCTTTGGTGGCACCGCCAAGTGGAGAACCTGCTACACCGCAGACGGCACAGGCCGTTCTGTTCTGAACACTCTTGATTCCATGTGCCTGCGTTTCAACGTGACCATTCACGACCGCACACAGGCCGAAGCGTTGATTCACGACGGTGAAAAGTGCATGGGCGCCATTGTTCGCGATCTGCGTACTGGCGAACTCATGACCTATTATGCTCGCGCAACCCTGATCGCCACAGGTGGTTTTGGCCGCATTTACCGCGCCACAACCAACGCTGTCATTTGTGATGGTGGCGGACAGATTACTGCCCTGAATACGGGACTGGTTCCCCTTGGCAACATGGAAGCCATTCAGTTCCATCCCACAGGCACCGTGCCCACAGACATTCTGGTAACTGAAGGTTGCCGTGGTGACGGTGGTACCTTGCTGGACGTGAACGAATATCGCTTTATGCCTGACTATGAGCCTGAAAAGGCCGAGCTGGCATCGCGTGACGTTGTGTCCCGCCGCATGGAAGAACACATGCGCAAGGGCCTTGGCGTGAAATCACCATACGGCGATCACCTCTGGCTCGACATTCGTCACCTTGGCGAAAAGCACATCACCACCAAGCTTCGCGAAGTCTATGACATCTGCAACAACTTCCTTGGTGTGAACCCCATCCATCAGCTTATTCCGGTTCGTCCGACCCAGCACTATTCAATGGGCGGCATCCGTACAGACAAGAACGGTGCAGCGTATGGCCTGCAGGGTCTGTATGCAGCTGGTGAGTGCGCATGCTGGGATATGCACGGATTTAACCGTCTTGGTGGCAACTCGCTTGCTGAGACCGTTGTTGCTGGCCGCTATGTCGGTAAGCAGATTGTTGAATTCTTGCAGGGACATTCCGTGGACTTCAAGCAGAGCGCCATGCAGGACGCACACGATCTGGTTGCGGACCGCATCAAGACGCTGAGCACTGCCAAGTCGAACAGCGAAAGTGCAACCGAGCTGCGTAATGAGATGCAGGACACCATGATGGAAGGTGTTGGCATTTTCAGAAACGGCAAGGACCTGCAAAAGGCTGTGGATCGCTTGCAGGAGCTGTCCAAGCGTGCAGAAAACATCACGCTTCAGGGTTCCACCATTGGCTTCAACCCAGAAGTGTCTCTCGCCCTTCGGGTGCCCGGAATGATCAAGCTGGCCCTGTGCGTCGCATACGGTGCTCTCCAGCGAACAGAATCCCGCGGTGCTCATACCCGTGAAGACTTCCCGGAAAGAAACGACAAGGAATGGCTCACCCGTACGCTGGCGTACTGGAAAGACGGCGAGACCTTGCCTGTGCTGAAATATGAAGAAGCTTCTCCATATTACGAGATGCCTCCGGGCGAGCGTGGTTATGGCGGCGGTAAGATTATCCCAGCCGATCTGCCGGAAGAAAAGCTGACTGTTCCCGGCAAGGGCAAAAAAGCCACCAAAAAGACCAAGTAAGCAGAAGGAGCCGCAAAATGAATCGTCGTCTTCATCTTGAAATCTTCCGGTATAATCCGTTGGACCCGGCTTCCGTGCCGCACATGCAGTCGTTCTATGTTGACGAGTACGACTCCATGACCCTGTTCATCGCGCTGAACAAAATCCGCGACGAGCAGGACCCCACGCTGCAGTTTGATTTCTGCTGTCGTGCGGGCATCTGCGGGTCCTGCGGCATGGTCATTAATGGCCGTCCCGGTCTGGCCTGCCACACGCAGACCAAAGACCTTCCCGAACATATCGTGCTCCAGCCCCTGCCAGTCTTTAAGCTGATTGGCGACCTGTCTGTAGATACTGGAACCTGGTTCCGTAATGCAGGCGAAAAGATTGAGGCTTGGGTGCATAACGACCACGATCATTTTGATCCGAAGCAGGAAGAAGAGCGGATGGAAAATGATCTGGCAAACGACCTGTTTGAACTTGATCGCTGCATTGAATGCGGCTGCTGCATCGCTGCCTGCGGTACAGCCCGCATGCATAAGGATTTCCTTGGTGCTGCGTCCATCGTCCGCATCGCCCGGTTTTATCTGGACCCGCGCGACGAGCGCACCGAGGAAAACTATTACGAGGTTATTGGTAATGATCAGGGCGCGTTTGGCTGCATGGGCCTGCTCGGTTGCGAAGATGTGTGCCCCAAGCACATCCCGCTTCAGGACCAGCTCGGCATTATGCGTCGTATGCTGACCCTGCACTCCGTGAAGGGCATTGTCCCCAAACGCATCATCAAAAAGCTCCAACACAAGGGGTGTACGCATGAGAGTCATTGAGGCTTCACAGATTCATGATGCCGTTGTTGATCTTGTTCTGAACGCGGCTCGCTACCTTCCCGAAGATGTGGAAGAGGCGCTGAAAACAGCTCGCGACAAGGAAGATTCTGACTCTGCCCGTGAGGTCTTGGGCCAGCTGCTCGAAAACGCTGAACTTGCCAGAAATTCTGGCCTGCCGCTCTGTCAGGATACCGGTGTTGGTGTCTTTTACGTCGAGCTTGGCAGTGATGTTCACGTCAACGGTAACCTCGAAGAGATCATTAACGGTGGCATGATTGAGGGCTACGACAAGGGCCTGCTGCGTAAATCCCTGTGCGACCCGCTGACCCGCAAGAATACGGGCGACAACAGCCCGGCTGTTGTGCACATCAAGATTGTTCCCGGTGACAAGCTGCACATTCGCCACATGGCCAAGGGCGGCGGTTCTGAGAACATGTCTCGCTGCACCATGCTGACCCCGGCTCAGGGCTGGGAAGGCATCAAGGACTTTGTGCTCCGCCGCATGGCCGAAGCTGGCCCGAACCCGTGCCCGCCCACCATCGTTGGCGTTGGCATTGGCGGCACCTTTGACATGGCCCCCGCGCTTGCAAAAGAAGCCCTGTTCCGTCCGCTGGCTCAGGAGAACCCTGATCCGCAGCTCGCCAAGATGGAAGAAGAGCTGCTTACCGAGCTGAACAAGCTGGGCGTTGGCCCCATGGGCCTTGGCGGAAAGACCACCTGTCTGGGCGTGAAGATCGAAATGCGGCCCTGTCACATCGCCAGCCTGCCGCTGGCCGTGAATGTGCAGTGCCATTCATCCCGCATTAAGGAGGTTGTACTCTAATGGCGACCTACAATCTGACCACTCCGCTGCAAGACGAAGACATTGCGAAACTGCATGCTGGTGATGTGGTGAAGCTGACCGGTACCATTTACACCGCTCGTGACGCTGCCCACAAGCGTCTCTGTGACATGCTGGACCGTGGCGAAGAGCTTCCTTTTGATGTGCAGGGTTCTGCCATCTATTACGTCGGTCCAAGCCCGGCTCCCAAGGGCCGTCCCATTGGTGCTGCTGGCCCCACGACCAGCTACCGTATGGATGCCTACGCTCCGCGCATGTACAGCCTTGGCATGAAAGCCAGCATTGGCAAGGGCAAGCGCAATCAGGAAACCCGCGACGCCATGAAGCAGTACACAGGCGTGTACTTTGGTGCCACAGGCGGCGCTGGTGCGCTCCTCTCGCAGTGCATTACCGAGGCAGAAGTCATCGCTTTTGATGACCTTGGCCCCGAAGCTGTACGCAAGCTTTCGGTAAAGGATTTTCCGCTGCTCGTCGTTGACGACAGCCATGGAAACGACCAGTACGCCGTTCCCAATTACGATTTTAACAAGAAATAACAGGAGATTAAAATGGCTCTTTTCACAAAGGAAGAGGCTCTGGCTTATCACAAAGTCCCGCGTAAGGGTAAAGTGGAAGTCGTTCCGGTCAAGCCTTGCGTGACCCAGAAAGATCTGTCTTTGGCCTATTCTCCTGGTGTTGCAGAAGCATGTCGCGAGATTGATGCTGATCCTGCTACGGCTGCTGATTACACCGGCCGCTCCAACCTTGTTGGCGTCGTGACTGACGGTACCGCCGTCCTCGGCCTTGGCAACATCGGCCCGCTGGCTGCAAAGCCCGTTATGGAAGGCAAGGGCGTTCTCTTTAAGACCTTCGCCGACATCGATGTTTTCGACATCAACCTTGAAGTCCAGAGTCCTGACCAGCTCATCGAGATCGTCAAGGCAATGGAGCCGACCTTTGGTGGCATTAACCTTGAGGACATCAAGGCCCCTGAGTGCTTCTACATTGAAGAGAAGCTCAAGAAAGAAATGAATATTCCTGTGTTCCATGACGACCAGCACGGCACAGCCGTTATTTCTGGCGCTGCTCTGATGAACAGCTGCGAGATTACTGGAAATCGTATGGAAGACCTCAAAGTCGTTGTCGTTGGTGCTGGCGCTGCTGGTACTGCCTGCGCAAAGTTCTATCTCCAGCTCGGTGTTCAGAAGAAAAATCTCTTCATGTTTGACTCTCGTGGTCTCATTTACAAGGGCCGCGAAGGTTTGAATAAGTACAAGGAAGAGCTTGCTCAGGACAAGAACTATGGCTCGCTCGAAGAAGTCATCAAGGGCGCAGACATGTTCCTCGGCCTGTCCACCAAGGGCCTGCTTTCGCAGGACATGGTTCGCAGCATGGCTCCCGTGCCGGTTATCTTTGCCATGGCAAATCCCGATCCGGAAATCACCTACCCCGAAGCCAAGGAAGCCAATCCGAAGTGCATCATGGGTACTGGCCGCTCCGACTTCCCGAATCAGGTCAACAACGTTTCCGGCTTCCCCTATATCTTCCGCGGCGCTCTCGACGTTGGCGCTACCGAGATTAACGAAGAGATGAAAATCGCTGCCGCTCAGGCCCTTGCTGCTCTCGCCAAGGAGCCTGTCCAGAAGGAAACCCTCGACGCCTACGGCGTGACAGAGCTGTCCTTTGGCACTGACTACGTCATTCCGAAGCCTCTTGATTCTCGCGTACTTGAGTGGGTCGTTCCCGCCGTTGCTCAGGCTGCTATGGATACTGGTGTTGCAACTCAGACTATCCCGGACATGGATGCCTATCGCCGCCAGCTTCGCGACAGGGTCAAGCGCTCTCACGAGCGTATCGCTCCCTTTGTTGAAAGCTATGAACATTAACCCATAAAAAAATCCCCCGCTCAGAGCGGCCACTCTGAGCGGGGGAACATAAAAAATGGACGAGAGACGTGACCTTTCTTCTATCGCTTCCCCCATAACCGAGGATACGACATGAAAAAATTATGCACTTTCGGATTGTTAGCCTGTGCACTGGTCTTGGTCTTAGCCACAACTGCTTATGCGGCACCCGTTCCATCTCTTACGCATGCGTATCTAACCTTAATCATTCTTTTTGTCGCTGCAATTCTTTTTTTCTCAGAACTGGTGCCTTTGCCCATTACTGCAATGCTGGTTCCCGTTGCCCTGAGCGCATTTGGGATTATTCCAGCAAATGAAGCCTTCATAAATTTTGGTAACCAGTGGGTTGTCATCTTTATGGGAATGTTTGTCGTGGGAGAGGCAACATTCGTGACTGGTTTTGCAGAAAAAATCGGGCTGCTTACGCTTAAGTTTTCAAAAGGAAAGGAAAGTCGGGTGCTCATCCTTTCCATGCTTGCTGTTGGCGTTTTGTCTGCCTTCCTCTCTAACACAGGAACCATCGTCGTTGCCATCCCCATGATTATGGGCATGTGTGCGACTGCGAAGATCAAGCCAGGTAAAATTTTGATGCCTGTCGCTTTTGCCGCGTCACTCGGCGGTACCATGACTCTCGTCGGTACCCCCCCAAATGGACTCGTCAACAGTGTGCTTGAGCAGATGGGTCCCGCTGGCGTCGAACCCTTTGGCTTCTTTGAGTTCGCTAAAATCGGTGCCATCCTCTTTGCTGCTGGTATTATTTATTACGCCGTGATCGGTCGGCGCTTCTTGCCCGATGAGGTCAAGGAATGTGAGATGGTCGAAGTCCAAAAGCCAAAAAGACCAGAAAAAATGTGGTGGTCTGTCGGCATCTTCATCTTCGTCGTCGTCGCTATGGTCTCCAAGCTCCTCCCGCTCGTGACTGCGGTTATGCTCGGTGCCTGTCTCGTCGTGATTACCGGCTGTATGACTGTTAACGAAGCCTACAGAGCCGTTGACTGGACAACAATCTTCCTCTTCGCAGGCATGCTCTCCATGTCTACCGCGATGAAGGACTCTGGTGCTGCTCAGCTCATCGCTGACAACGTCGTTAAGCATGTCTCAAACCCGTACATGCTCCTCGCTGTCTGTTGTGCGCTCACCGCTATGGTAACCAACTTTATGTCCAACACGGCTACTGCTGCGCTTATGGCGCCTCTCGCTATCCCCATCGCTGTCAACGGCGGCGTCTCTCCGTTGCCTCTCGTTATGGGTATCGCTATGTCCGCCTCCGCCTGCTTCCTCACCCCCGTGGCTACCCCGCCTAACACTATCGTGCTCGGCCCAGGTCGCTACTCCTTCCTCGACTACACTAAAGCAGGTTGGCCCTTGCAGCTTATTAGCTTCGTGCTCATCGTGATATTTGTACCCATGATTTGGCCCTTTTAGGCCTTTCATACCCTCCCCCCCAGCATAAGCCGGAAGCTTCACCCGCTTCCGGCTTTTCTTATTGGGGGAGAGGAAGATTGGGGGCCTGCCCAGCGCGTTAGCGCTGGATGGGCGGGTGGGAAGAAGATTGGGGGCCTGCCCCAGCGTGTTAGCGCTGGATGGGTGGGTGGGGGAAGTTGGGGGCCTGCCCCCAAACCCCCGCGTAAGGGAATGATTCCCTTACGTATCCTCATCGAGTTTGAATTCCATCCACGCTTCGCGTGAATGAAATTCAAACTTGTTAGGCATAACGTCGAGAGCTTCTTTCTCCTTCTCGTGCGTTCGCCACCATTTTCTTTTTGAACGCGAGCGTTCAAAAAGAAAGGGTTGGAGCGCAAAGAAAAAGAACACGCGCCCAGTTAATTAGGCCGAAAAAAAGGGGACCGAAATGGAGAGGAGAGCGTAGCTCTCATCACATTTCGGTCCCCTTTTATTTCGGGCGAAATCGGGATTCCCAAGGGCCTCGTCCTTGGGCGGGGTCAAGGGGCAGCGCCCCTTGCAGAGGTGCGGGGACAGAGTCCCCGCCCACCACCCTAAAAAAAAGCCCCCTTGCGGGGGCTTGAGAAGCTAGATGATTTTATTGAGTGGGTACTCGATGATGCCTTTGGCGCCGAGTTCGACGAGTTTTGGAATGAGGTCACGGACGACGGACTGGTTGACGATAATTTCGACAGAGACCCAGTCTTTGTTCCAGAGGTTGGCGACTGTAGGGGCTGTAATAGCGGGCAGTTCGTCAAGGATGGAGGGAATGCGGTCTTCCGGGACGTTCATTTTGAGGCCGACCATGGATTCAGCGTCGAGGGCGCCGTGGAGGAGCATGTCGATCTGCTGGATTTTTTTAAGCTTAGCGGGGTCCTTGAGGGCTTCGCGGTTAGCGATGAGCTGGGTATTGGACTGCATAAGTTCGGCGATAATGCGAAGGCCGTGGGCCTTGATGGTCGTGCCTGTTTCGGTCACTTCGACGATAGCGTCAGCGAGACCTTCGACGACTTTGGCTTCGGTCGCGCCCCAGGAGTACTCGACCTGCACAGGGATATTTGCGTCTTCGAAATATTCCTTGGTGAAGTTCATCAACTCGGTGGAGACTTTTTTCCCTGCGAGGTCTTCTGGTCGCTTGTATGGGGAGTCACCGGCGACGGCGAGGACCCAGCGAGCGGGGCGGTTTGAGACCTTGGAATAGACGAGATCGGAGACAACGACGACGTCTTTGTCGTGGCCGGTTTCGTGGATCCAGTCTTTTCCGGTGAGTCCGAGGTCGAGGGTGCCGTCGGCAATGTAGCGAGGGATTTCCTGAACGCGGCAGAGGCTGCATTTCATTTCGCTGTCATTGACGTCGGGGAAGTAATTTCTGTGGTGCTGTCGCAGTTTCCATCCTGCGCGTTCGAGCAGGGAGATGGTGGAGTCCTGGAGTGAGCCTTTGGGCAGACCGAATTTCAGCAGGGAACCGTTGTTGTTAGCGTCAGCAGCCATTATTTATAAACCTCCGAAGGATCGAATATTTTAGGGGAACACTCAGAGACGGTACCGTCTTTGAGTTCGCGATAAAAGCATGAGCGATAGCCCATATGGCAGGCAGCGCCGCCGACCTGCTCCACGAGGAGCACGATAGTGTCGCTGTCACAGTCCACACGGATGGACTTGACATGCTGCACATGACCGCTGCTTTCACCTTTATGCCAGAGCGAATGTCGGCTACGGCTCCAGTAATGAGCCTCCCCTGTCTCCAGGGTTTTATGCCAGGCATTTTCGTTCATGTAGGCGAGCATTAGGATTTCTCCTGAGCGGGCATCCTGAGCGATAGCAGGGACGAGACCGCCCTGCTTGTCAAAGTCCAGATCAATCATGATTCGTCCTTTTGAGGGTTATTGTTGTGCTTCGAGCTGTACCTTGAGCTGTCCACAGGCCGCGGCGATGTCCTGTCCTCTGCTTTTTCGCAGGATGACGGTGATGTCGCGGCTCCAGAGGATTTTTTCAAAGGTAAGCACATCTTCCGGGAGAGGAGCCTCGTACGGGTCTCCGGGGGCAGGGTTGCAGGCGATGAGATTCACCTTTGCCTTGCGGTTTCCCAAAAGTTTGGCCAGTTGCCGTGCGTGTTCGGGCCTGTCGTTGACCCCACGCAGCAAAATGTATTCATAGGTCACACGTTCGCGGGGGCGCAGCGGATACTGGTCCAGAATGTCCATAAGCTGGTCGAGCGGGGTCATTCTGGCAGCCTTTGGCATGATCTGCTCGCGCAGTTCCTGCGTTGGTGCGTGAAGGGAGATAGCGAGCCGACACAGGGCAGCTTCTCCCAGGGCCTGAATGCCAGCTGGGATGCCGACACTGGAAACCGTGATTTTTCTGGTAGAGAACCCAAAGGCTTTGGGGTCTGTCATGATGCGCAGGGAGCGGATGACGGCATCGGTATTGAGCAGCGGCTCACCCATGCCCATAAAAACGGTATTCCGAAGTGGGGGCAGACTGCCATCCTGCTGGATGTAGTCCTGCGCAACGAGAATCTGGCCGAGGATTTCGGCCTGAGTCATGCTGCGGGTAAATCCCATCTGCCCAGTGCTGCAAAAGGTGCAGGCCATAGTGCAGCCGACCTGCGTCGAGAGGCACTGGGTTGTGTAGGCTTCGTCAGGGATGAGAACGGTTTCGACCAGTTCTCCATCTTTGAGGCGAAGCAGAAATTTGACTGTACCGTCAGAGCTGACTGCGGTTTCGGCGATTTCTGGGTAGCTGATGACGGCGCTTTCGGCGAGTTTTTCGCGAAGGGCCTTGGAGAGGTTTGTCATGTCCTCAATATTTCGGCAGCGCTTTTCCCAGAGCCACTGAAACACCTGCCCGGTGCGGAAGCGAGGTTCGCCAAGCTCGGCAAGTGTTTCGTGAAGTTCTTCGATGCTCAAATCGAGCAGATTTGTTGTATCCATTCTCTCTAACCGGATGCAGGCAGTCACGAATGATGAGACTGCCAAATGTGGAGCAAAAAAATATATCGGTGCAAACGAGTTGTCGCCTGCACCGATTGTTTGTCTCTTATTTTTGTCTGATTCACAAGGTGAAAACAGAATTGTGACGTTGTGAGCTTTGGACTGGGTGCAAAACGCGCTACTCTTTTGTGCTGTTTTCCTTGTATCCCAGGACAAATTCAACAGCTTCGGGCACAGAACTGACGTCTCCGGAAACTTGTGCATTGAGCAGGGCGTCTCGAATCAGTCCTACCGCAGGACCGGGGTTCAGGTTGGTGAACTCCATAATTTCGTTGCCGTTGAGAAGTGGCTCAAGCATTTCTTCGGGAAGCTCTGTTCGTTCCATCATTTTGAGATTGTGATTAAAGTCCGTGTAGTTGCCTTTGCGGGCCTTAACGTTGGCGCGTTCCATTTCAATGAGGCGAAGATGTTCTGGCAGGGCGCGGAAGCGGCGAATGCCCTTGTCTGTGAGCATGGAAGAGAAACGCATGTGATGGCGGACAAGATGGCAAATGAGGTCGGTGTCTTCGGGGGTGAAACGCAGACGGTGAAGTATCTTGCGGGTGACCTGCGCGCCGACCTGATGATGCTGGTGGAAATGCCAGTTCCCGGCGAAATACTCCGCTGTGTAGAGCTTGCCGACGTCGTGGAATAGACAGGCAATGGTGCCTTTCCAGTCAAATGGATTTTGTTCTGGATAGTGCCGCATAAGCTTGAGCGTGTGCTCAAAGACACTTTCCTCCTGATCTGCTTCCCGGTTCAGGAGCTGGGTAACGCGGGAGAGGGCGGCAATTTCTGGAAGCAGGCCATGAAGAATCTGACAGTCAAAGAGAAGTCGCACAAATTCATACATGTTTTCGGCTTCAACCCGTCGCCACTCGTCCATGATGTCCGCAATGGAAACGTAGTCCAAAATGCGGCGGGCACCGCGAACTATGGCAATCCATGTATTGTGCTCAATGGGAAGATTATAGTTGGCCGAAAAACGAAGGGCACGAATGCCACGAAGATAGTCCTGCTTGAGGGTGAGGTCTGCATTGCCAGAAAATTTGACGAGGCCTTGCTCGATGTCGACAAAGCCCGCGTAGCGGTCCTTGATGCCGGGGGTGTATGGGCAGGCAATGTTTGGGGGGAGTTCGCCCTTGTCGCCAAGCCGCTTGAGAAGGCGGGGAGTGAGTCGGGCAACATACTCTTCGGGGTAGGCAGAGTCTTCTGCTTCGAGAGGGTAGAACCTGTACAGCACGCCGCCTTCGCTCAGTTTCCCGAGGAAGCGGCTGTTTTCTGAAAGTGTGAGTTCCGGGAAAATTTTGTCGAGGCCTTCCGGGTCCATGTCGGTTGCAATATCAAGCTCGGCTTCACCGGTCTCTGCAATGAGTTCCCGCTGAAGCCGAGCGTTGATAACATATGCCTCGAAGCCGTTTCGCATAATGGTTTTGCAAATGCTGACGGCATCTCTGTACGTTTTGTCCATGTTCTCTCTCCATGTGATTCAGTTAGTCAGCTGGAAAGTCCTTACCGGAGAGAGAAACTATATGAATGGAAACGTGAGAGGTCAAATCACGCTGTGGCCGCCAACATAAAGAGCAGCGCAGCGTCCCAGCATTGTGGTGCCGAGCAGAGGTGTGTTTTTGCCCTTAGAATAGAGCGTTTCCTCTGATACAACCCAAAATTCCTTGGGGTCATACAAAATAAAGTCTGCTGGATCACCGGGTGCAAATGTATTGCAGGGCAGTCCAAATGTTTTTGCCGGAGCGGTGCACCACAGACGGATAAGATCGTCAATGCTCAGAATTCCGTCTTCTACAAGCTTCATGGTCACGGGCAGCGCTGTGTCCAGCCCGGTGATGCCGTTGGGAGCCTGCATAAAGGGGTGTTCTTTTTCGTGGGCGGCGTGAGGCGCATGGTCCGTAGCGAGCATGTCAATGACACCGGTACGGACAGCCTCGCGCATGGCGTCCACGTCGTCCTGTGTGCGCAGGGGCGGGTTTACCTTGGCATTGGTGTCGTATTCGGCAGTGGCTTCTTCGGTCAGCGTCAGATAATGCGGGCAGGTTTCTGCCGTAATCTGCACGCCGCGCTCTTTGGCGCTGCGAATGATTTCAAGAGATTCACGGCAACTGATGTGTGCGAGGTGCACGGGAATCTTGAGATATTCCGAAAGAATCACGTCGCGGGCAACCTGAATGGCCTCGGCGCAGGTGGACTGGCCCTTGAGACCAAGGCGGGAGGAGACCACGCCTTCGTTGATGCCTGCACCAATGGTCATGTGCGGATCTTCGCAGTGGTCAATGACGCGCACGCCGCAGTCTGCTGCGTATTCCAGCGCGCGGCGGAACAGCTCGTTGTTTTCTACGGGCTGGCCATCATTGGAAATGGCTTTGCAGCCCGCTTCGACCAGTTCGCCCATTGGGGCGAGGTCCTTGCCTGCGAGGTCCATTGTGAGTGCGCCAATGGGGAAGAGGCGCGGGCCACCGTCCGGGAAGGCCTTGCGGGCCTTGTCCAGCATGAGGGTGGTTACAGCGGCAGTGTGGTTTACCGGGCTGGTGTTGGCCATGCACATGATGTTGGCAAAGCCGCCGTGTGCGGCTGCCGTGAGACCAGAGGCAATGTCTTCTTTCCACTCCTGGCCGGGTTCACGCAGATGGGTGTGAACGTCTGTCAGGGCGGGAAGCAGAAGCATGCCTTTGCCGTCAATTTTTTTGGCGTCGGATGCAACGGAGCCAGCCGGAACCAGCTCTTTGACTGCGCCGTTTTCCACATGCAGGTCGTGCGCAGCATCGTGCCAAAGAACATTCTCAAGAACAAAACTCGACTGTGACACGTCTGCCCCCTAGTCGTTGCGGGTTATGAGGAGGAACAGCATGGCCATGCGGATGGCAACGCCAGAGGTAACCTGATCCAGAATGATGCTGGCGTCGTGGTCGGCCAGTTCGGAACTCAGTTCAACGCCTCGGTTGATGGGACCGGGGTGCAGAATCTTTGCGCCGGGGTTCATCAGTTCAAGATGCTTGACGCCAATGCCAAAGAGCTTGGAGTACTCATCGAGGCTGGGGAGCAGGCCGTCCTGCATGCGCTCAAGCTGGAGGCGCAGGGTGGTGACTGCATCAACGCCTTTGACGGCTTCGTTGACGTCGTGGAAGACCTCGACGGGCCAGCTGTCCAGACGGGGTGGAAGCAGGGTGCGGGGACCGCAGAGGCGGACCTTGACGCCGAGCTTGGTCAAAAGATGAACATTGGAACGGGCAACACGGCTGTGGGCAATGTCGCCAAGGATGAGCAGGGTCTTGCCTTCAAATTCACCATTCCAGACTTTGCGGAGGGTGTAGGCATCGAGCAGAGCCTGTGTGGGGTGGGCATGGCGTCCGTCACCAGCATTCAGTACGGCGCAGTTCAGACGCTCTGCGGCAAATTTTGCGGCCCCATCGCGTGGGTCGCGGATGACAACGGCGTCGATCTTCATGGACTGGAGAGTCTGCACCGTGTCTTTCAGTGTCTCGCCTTTGGTCAGGCTGCTGGAGCCTTTGGCAAGGGAGAATGTGTCTGCGGAAAGGCGTTTCGCAGCCATGTCAAAGGATGTTTTAGTCCGCGTTGATGGCTCCACAAAAAAAAGAACCACGCTTCTACCTTTAAGCGTGGGAACTTTTTTAACTGAACGATTATTGATCTCCATAAAGGAGTCGGCGGTTTGGAAAATGCGCTGCACCTCCTCACGAGTGAGGAGGTCGACGTCAAGGAGATCTTTGTAAGGCCACTTCATTTGGGTCCCTCGCATGATGGTGAAGATTGGGATGCTTTTCGATGCTTCGAAACAGGACATTCCATTCGGGTCACACTATAGCGTGCATATACCTTTCTTTCCAGCCCGCTTTGTCGCACAGGACAAAGAGGCAAAATTCTCTGCGTACGTGTCCTGCTGCGTGAAACGGGCTTTTACGCCTAGTGCTTTCACAGGCGCGCAGAACGAAGTCATTGGGGTACATAACTGCGGGCGCATGTTGCAGCCCGAGAAAAAGCGCATTCCCAAGTGCTGGAAACGCGCTGTGCTTCATAAATATATGTATGCGCCCCTCACAGAACCCTGTGTGACTTACGCATCCGGGGCAAGATAACGATTTTTTCAGAAATTTCCAGCCCTGTTTTTTCGATATACACAATTTTTCAGTGTTTCTTGCTGAAATCGTTTTGAAAAAAATATGGAAAAGTCATGTCTGTGCGAGGGCTTGAGAAGCGGAAGCTTCTGTCGGGCAATATGCTGTTTTTTCTGCAAGATAGATGCAATGGGAAACCGATTTTTATGTATGAAGAGGCGTATGATATGCGCAGGGTGTGCACAAAGAAAATGCAAAATCGAAAAGAAAATGTGTTTTCAGATAATTATAGATTGGTCTGACCAATTTTGCGGCCTTTTGACAGGACAAAATTTATCAGAATAACAGGAAAAAAAGTGGAAATCATCTGTTTTCCTCTCCCCTGCTGTGCTGGGCTTGCATAAAAAACAAAATTTTGTGTAGGAGCTTGGCTTGGGCTTAACTAAGGTACGAGGAAAGACGATGAATAGCTACAGAATTACAATCTTCAGTATGTGGATGGCTGCTATCGCAGCTTTTCTATTTTTCTGGCTGATGATTATTACATTGACAAATGCAACAAATGCTTTTGCTGATGTAGGGCCAGTGCTTGAAGAATCCGTTCAGATTGCCCCTGCTTCCTACGTGGTGCGTGGCCGTCGCTACCACCCGATCAAGGACACTCGGGATTTTGAACAGCGGGGCGTTGCGTCCTGGTACGGCAAGCCGTTCCATGGACGGAAGACCGCAAATGGTGAGCGCTACAACATGTACAACATGACCTGCGCACACAAAATTTTGCCAATGAATACCCTGGTGGAGATCACAAACCACCGTAACGGGAAGAAAATAATCGTTCGGGTAAACGACCGCGGACCCTATAAGCCGGGCCGTATCGTTGACCTGTCCTATGCCGCCGCAAAGAAGCTTGGTATTGTAGGTCCTGGAACCGCAGCTGTCACGCTGCGAGTCATTCCTTCAAAAAAGCATACATAATTATACAGTTATCCGTGCTTGTGCACGGTTTCGACGGCATGCAGACTCTCTTGTAGGTTCTGGACTGCATCACCCCTATGATGCACAAGGTCACAGAAGAAAGCAGGATTCACATGTTTCGAAATATTTGCATTTTCATGTGCACACTTGCGGTGTGCCTTCTTGTGGCCGGATGTGGAGCACGACGCTCGACTCCGGCCGCTCCCGTTGTGCAGACTCCGGCTCCAGCCCAGACGAGTCCTGCACCGGCACCCACTCCCCAAGCTGCTCTTGCGCCAGCTCTCCGGCAACAGCCTGTTGCCAGAACCGCGTCTCGTCCGCGAGCAGAAGTTGTTTCTGTGCAAAAGGGCGTTGCATCGTGGTATGGCCGCCGCTTTCATGGCCGCCGTACGGCCAGTGGCGAGCGTTTTAACATGTACGCCATGACCTGTGCGCACAGAACCCTGCCAATGAAGACCCGGGTTCGGGTCACCAATCTTCGTAATGGAAAAAGCGTTGTTGTTCGGGTGAACGACCGTGGTCCCTATGCGCATGGCCGTATTGTGGACCTGTCTTATGCTGCTGCCAAAAAGCTGGACATTGTCCGCTCTGGTACGGCGCGGGTTCGCCTTGACGTACTTCGCTAGCTGAATCCTCTTCTGCTGAGACCTTCTGTGTGCTGTCGTGAACGGCATCGACGTGATGCCCTGTCTTTTTTGACGCAATCCCCAATCGAAAAACAATCCCCGGAGTTTTTATGCCCCGTCGATATCTGCGCCTTGCGATACTTGGCCTGAGCCTTGTGTTTTTGCTTGGTCTGTCTGGCTGTTTCCCTGGTCGGTATGTGTACGATAACCAGCCTCATTATGAAAAGGGACACCGTCACCACAAGTATAAAAAGCACCATCACCACCGGCGGCATCACCATCCGCCGAGAGGGTCCGTGTACATCTACTAGCGCTATGCTGTGCAGAAGGGCAGGGGAGCCTGTCCTTCTGTGCTTTTTTTTATTCTGCCTGAAATGACATCTTCGGAGACCTGATGCCTCGCCGATACTCATCGTGTGTTTTGCTCTGTCTGGCCTTTGCGACGCTTTTGCTGCTTTCTGCCTGTGGCAGGCCGCATGTGCCCCCCTCTCCTTTTTCCAAGAAAAAAACAGCTGTGTCCTCCCGTGCGTCCAAAGGCACGCAGCGGCCGTATACCGTGCGGGGTGTGCGCTATTATCCGCTGCGAAGTGCTGCGGGCTTTTCCCAAAAGGGAAGGGCGTCGTGGTACGGGCGGCGTTTTCATGGACGTCGTACGGCCTGTGGCGAGCGATTTAACATGTACGCCATGACCTGCGCGCACAAGCGGCTTCCCATGAACAGCCGGGTTCGGGTTACGAACCTTCGCAACGGGAAGAGCGTTGTGGTTCGGGTGAACGACCGGGGACCCTTTGCGCGTGGCCGTGTCATTGACCTGTCCTATGCAGCAGCCAAAAAGCTTGGCTTTGTCCGGGCTGGCACGGCGCGGGTACGCATAACGGGACTTCGCTAGGCGCCACGCTTTTGAAAAAAACCGTGTCGTGATGCGAGTCTTGTTTCGACGAAACGCCTTTCTTTCGCTATAAAGAAAGACGGGTCACAGCGTTGAGACCTGCCTTTTGCTGAACTCTAATCCCCGGAGATCGGATGGCCCATCGATACCCGAGAACAGTCCTGACATGTCTGGCCCTTGTGGCTGTGATGCTGCTTGCTGCCTGCGGCAAAGAGCGTGTTCCAAGCTCGCCGCTGCCCAAAAGCGGAGGCTCGTACCATTCGCACAAAGCTGGGCCATCACCCAAGGCGACATTCCGCCCCTACACCGTGAACGGGGTCCGCTATTATCCGCTCAAAAGCGCGGATGGCTTTACCCAGAAGGGACGTGCGTCGTGGTATGGCAAGCCGTTCCAT
Organism: Desulfobaculum bizertense DSM 18034; assembly: GCF_900167065.1. Taxonomy (NCBI): domain Bacteria; kingdom Pseudomonadati; phylum Thermodesulfobacteriota; class Desulfovibrionia; order Desulfovibrionales; family Desulfovibrionaceae; genus Desulfobaculum; species Desulfobaculum bizertense. The sequence continues at coordinate 114,249 of NZ_FUYA01000006.1, read as the reverse complement.
GGTCGCAAGACCTCGAATGGCGAGGTCTACAACATGTACAACATGACCTGCGCCCACAAAATTTTGCCCATGAACACCGTAGTTCGGGTCACGAACAGGAGTAATGGGAAAAGTGCGGTGCTCCGGGTAAATGACCGTGGTCCGTTTGTGGGGACCCGGGTGATTGACCTGTCCTATGCAGCGGCCAAGTCTCTTGGCGTGATTGGCCCGGGGACTGCGCCTGTCAAGGTCGAAGCCATTGGCATGGCCGGGCATCCGCCGTCACGAAGCATTGCGCGTGAAGTGGCAGGTGCGCCGTATTATATTCAGGTGGGAGCCTTTACTGAATGGGGGAATGCAGAACACGCCCGCGAAGCGCTTGTTCGGCAGGGATTCCGGCAGAGCCGGGTACGCCGTGCCGAAGTGGACGGACGGAGTTTTTACCGTGTTCAGGCGGGGCGTTTTGATGGTATGGACCGTGCCAGACGGGCACATGCCCTGCTCAAGTCCCGCTACCCGCAAAGCTTTGTGCTCCGCGACTAGCAAAAGAAACGCCCGGTGGTGTTGCCACTGGGCGGAGAAAACTTGAGGGCATGAAGCGGTGTTTTGCCTCATGCCCTCAGAAAGATCGGTATCCCGAAAAGCGGCTTAGGAATTAAGCTCGGAACGGAACTTCCGGGAAAGTCGAAACACGACGACCTTTCTTGGCGGAAGGATGATGGTTTCATCCGTCTGCGGATTGCGGCCCTTGCGAGCCTTTTTATCGTACGCCTCAAATTTTCCGAATCCGCTGATAAGCAGAGAATTGTCACGCTTGACAGCCTGCTTCATGATATCCAGCAGGGATTCGACATGGCCTTTGACTTCGGCGCGGTTTTTGTCGACTTTTTCATAAATGCTGTCGACAATGTCGGCTTTGGTCAGTGTTTTACTCATGTGGTCCTCCTCGTTCCCCCAGTAATAGGTTGCTACGTTCTGGGCCACGGCAACCAGCCGTTCCCTTCTTCCCGTTCTCTGAATGTGGTCCTGCTCTCGTTCACTCTGCCGGTCCTACTCCGGTCTTGACCGTTCAGATTGCACTCCATCTGGCTGCGCAGTATGCCCTTTGGGGTGGCAAAATCGCGTTGGGGGATTCAAATGGAGCAGGGTGTATACATCAATTCTGCACAATGCAGAGACCTGATTTCAGTACACAAGTGGAAGGCTGGCGCATAACAGACTGAAAAAAGAACCTTTTTGCCGGTATGATGAAGCTCTGTTGCAACTCGTGGAGACGAGGGTCAATCCTAGTTCATAAGAATACCTAAGTTTCATCAACCGTTCAAGCACATTTCAGAATAAACATGCATTCGCAAAAAAGAGACACTCTTGTATTTCAACATCCGGCACCGCCAGTCGAGCATAAGCGCGTCTGGCCTGTTTTCCTTCCCTTTGCCGGGTGTCCCTTTCGCTGTGTGTACTGTTCTCAGCCTGAGCTTACCGGACAAAATCCGAAGCCACTGCGTGCAGTATACTCTAATCTTGAACAAAGTCTCAACCTTGCAGTGAAAAAAAGCGTTCACTCACTTGGTCTTGCATTTTATGGCGGAACCTTTACGGCATTGCCCAATGCATGGCCTGAGCGCTTTCTTGAGTGCGTACAAGCGTTTAAGCAGTCGGGCTTTTTGACCCATATTCGCTGCTCCACGCGTCCGGACGCAATCACTGTTCCCATGCTCAAGCGGCTCAAAGCCCTTGGTCTGGACATGGTTGAGCTTGGCATTCAGAGTTTTGACGAGCATGCGCTGACCATTTCCGGTCGGGGCTACACCCGTCAGCAGGCCCTTGACGCCTGCGCTATGGTTCATGACGCAGGGCTGGAGCTTGGCATTCAGCTTATGCCGGGACTGCCGGGGCAGACTCCGGAGGCCTTTGCACAGGACATTCAGGCCGCGTGCGCTCAGCAGGCCAAGGTTGCCAGACTGTATCCGTGTGTTGTGTTGCGGGGCACTCCACTTGCCCGCATTCATGAACGTGGCGGATACACCCCGTGGGCACAGGACAGTGTTGTCCGTGAACTGGGGCAGGGCCTTTTGCAGCTGTGGAAGGCTGGCACGACGGTCATCCGGATTGGTCTGGCTCCTGAGCAGGATTTGCAGAACGCCATCATTGCGGGGCCGTGGCATCCGGCAATGGGGCAGCTTGTCCGCTCGCGGGCACTCTTCCTTGCCATCGCAGAAAAATGTCGCGAACTTGGCTCGACTCCACGAGAGCTGCATTGTCCTGAACGGTACCACAGTGATGTGCTGGGGCATAAAAAGACAATGCTGAGTGAGTACGAAAGCCTTGGCCTGTCTGCAAAACAACTCCGGTTCCATTCGTCATCCGATTTTGTTCTCTTACGTTAAGCTCAGAACTTTTGTAGCAGAATCTTCAAACAATTCATAGCATTGTACAACGAAACGCAATTTTGCCTCTGTGCGGAACTGCGTTTTTTTGTGTCTGACATCTTTTTTTCTCCCATGCAGCGCCCCGGATTTGAGTCCCTTGGTGTTCCATATGTTCGTAACTGCATTATCTGTTTGTTTATACAGTTCCTTTTATGAACATTTTGTGTTCCTTGTTGTGTGTGGCGCAGGAAAACTGTGTGGAAGTTTTTGACTCGGATTCTTGCCTAAATCTTGGAACAGTCGCATCTTTCCTGCAGATGAAAAACCGAGGAGGAATACACATGGATACGTTCGCTTCTGAACTTGAGAAAATGGATTTTGAATTTTTTGCAACAGGCCAGTACTCTTTTCATGTCGATGAGGCGGTGAATCTCATCACGAATCCGCACTTTCTGTTTTTGGACGTGCGCGCCCCGGAAGAGGTGAAATACGTTGAGTTTCCTTTTGCAAAGCACATCCCGCTGGATGAGCTGCCAAAGCGCCTCGACGAACTGCCGCGTGACAAGTTCATCGTTCCATTTTGTGCCAGCTCGTTCCGCGCTGCCTTGGCCTTTGGGTACCTGCTGAGTCAGGGCTATGATGAAGTCAAAGCTCTTGCAGAAGGCTCCGATGCCTTGGCCGGTGTGCTGAAACCCGGTCCGCTGTATTCTCTGGAAGGCTAGTACAGGCCAATTTCTGCCTGTTGCAAGAAGTGGAAAAAGACGTAAAGTACACTCTTGCCGTCGGAATACTGCACAATCGCAGATTCTTCCGGTGTGGCGGACTCGTGATGCTGCTGGTTCTGGCCCTGGCGGGGCTTTACAAACTGGCTGCTTTGCGGGTAAAGCATGCCACCTGTTTATACTGATTATAAAATGGAGGAATCCACAATGGCTCATAAAAAGCACGAGCGTAAAAAAGAACTGGATCGTCGCCGCAAGCGTAAAAAAGAGAGCATGAAGGCTCGCATCAAAGAAGCAAAGGCTGCTAAATAGCGAGTTTTTGCTGAGTGGTTGCCGGGTGGGGTTTCCACGGCCCGGACGCCCTGCCCCGCGCAACGCTCGCCAGAAGTTTTCCGACGGGCGCTTCTTGACAACCTTGGAATGCATGCCTAACTGGCGCACATAATCCAGAAGGATGCATGAGGTGAATCAATGCCTATCTATGAATATCGCTGTACAGAGTGCAATCAAGTTTTTGAAGAATGGCAAAAGAATTTTGACGAGAAGGACATGCCCTGTCCGAATTGTGGCGCTCCTTCCAAGCGTCTTATTTCTAATACCAGTTTTGTCCTGAAAGGCTCTGGCTGGTACGTGACGGATTACTGCAAGGGCGGAAGCCATGGCAGTGCAAAGTCTGACGTGGAAAATCGTACGCAGACAGCAAATCCTCCGAAGAAAGAGACCGCCAAGCCCGCGAAGACTTCTTCGCCGCAGGCCTAAGGTGCGGCGCAAGGCAGCAGTTGCTGCCTTTTTTTTTGCCGCAATCCCGGATTATCCGGGCTGACACTTTCACCTCCAAAACGGATTATACCATGATTGAACGCTACACCCGTCCCGAAATGGGGAGCCTTTGGTCCCTGGAAAACAAGTACAGGGTTTGGCTTGAAGTTGAATTGGCGGTTTGTGAAGCCTGGCTGAAGCTGGGTGTCATTCCCGAAGAGGACATGAAGACCATCAGAGAGAAGGCAGATTTCGAGCTGGAGCGAATTCTCGAAATCGAGACGAAGACAAAGCATGACGTCATCGCCTTCCTCACCGCAGTTGAAGAAAAAGTTGGCCCTTCGAGCCGCTTTATCCACCTCGGCTGCACCTCTTCTGATATTGTTGATACAGCTAACGGCGTCCTGCTTTCCCGTGCTGGCGCTCTCATTGCCAAAGACATTGAGAAGCTGCTCGATACCCTGAAGACCCTTGCACACACCCACAAGGGCCGCATCGTTATCGGCCGTACTCACGGAGTTCATGCTGAACCCACAAGCTTTGGCCTCAAGATGGCTGGCTTCTACGCTGAATTTAAGCGCCACCAGGAACGTTTCCTCCATGCATGGAAGAACGTGAGCGTTGGCAAAATTTCCGGCGCCGTTGGTACCTACGCACACCTGAATCCGGAAGTGGAAAAGACCACCTGCGAGATCCTCGGTCTCTCGGTTGATCCTATCTCCACCCAGATCATCCAGCGCGACCGCCATGCAGAGTTCTTTACCTCTCTGGCACTGCTCGCTGGCGGCATTGAGCGCCTTTGCGTTGAGCTGCGTCACCTCCAGCGCACCGAAGTGCTGGAAGTCGAAGAAGGCTTCTCCAAGGGCCAGAAGGGGTCTTCTGCCATGCCGCACAAAAAGAACCCCATCTCTGCCGAGAACATGACTGGCCTGTCCCGCCTGCTGCGGACCAATGCTATGGCCAGCCTTGAGAACATGGCGCTCTGGCATGAGCGTGACATCTCCCACTCTTCTGTGGAGCGTGTTATCATGCCTGACTGCACCATCATTGCGAACTACGTGCTGAACCGCCTTGCTGGTCTTCTGGCAAACCTGAAGATCAACCCCGAGAACATGGAGCGGAATCTGAACCTCTCCTACGGGTTGTTCTTCTCCCAGCGTGTGCTTTTGGCCCTGATTGAAACCGGTCTCCCGCGCCAGAAGGCATACGAGATGGTTCAGGCTGTGGCTATGCGCTGCTGGAACGAGCGCCTGCACTTCCCGGAAGAGGCACGCAAGGACGACGAAATTTCTTCCCGTCTTTCCGCTGAGAAGCTCGATGAACTCTTTGATTACGGATACTACCTTTCTCAGGAAGACTTCATCTTTAACCGTGTTTTTGGTGAGTAAGCATGACTGATCTCAGAAAGCGTCTTGCCCGCATCCTGCTGGACAAGTCCTACATGGAAGGCGAAGTCACCCTGACTTCTGGTAAAAAGAGCGACTATTACTTCGACTGCAAGCAGACTGCTCTGCATGCCGAAGGCTCATATCTCATCGGAAAGCTCTTTTTGGAATTGCTGAAAGATTATGATATTGACGGTGTTGGTGGTATGACTCTCGGCGCAGACCCCCTGGTCAGCTCCGTGACTGTTACGTCCTTCGCAGAAGGTCGGCCACTGCCCGGTTTTATCGTTCGTAAGAAGCCAAAAGGCCACGGCACCAACCAGTACCTCGAAGGTATGGCCAACTTTGAGCAGGGCGCAAAAGTTGTGCTGCTCGAAGACGTCGTGACCACTGGTGGAACCCTCATCAAGGCCTGTGAGCGCGTGCGCGACGCTGGTCTCGAAATCGCTGGTGTAGTCTGCGTGCTGGACCGCGAAGAGGGTGGTCGTGAGAACCTCAAGAATGCCGGGCTGGAACTTACATCCATCTTCACCCGGAGAGAACTTCTTGAAGAAGGTAAGGCGTAACGCCCTCATCCTCGCATGTTTTGCCTGTCTGGCTCTGGCTTCTTGTGCAAACCAGAGCCAGCAGGCTCTTGAGTTCATTTGGCCCGGTCTCATGGACCAGTATGTGGAAACAAGTGACGAGTGGACCCGGACCGAAACGCTGTATAACGGCATCGACCGGGAAGCCGAAGTGCGTGTTCTACTCAAAAGCGACGCATGGCGGCGCAGCTTCACGGACCACTGGGCTGATGTGTATGCTCTGGAGCCTGCGGCAAAGCAGAAATTCCTCGACGACCAGCTTGCTGCACACAAGGTCGGAACCGACTTTGTGGTCGCTGTGGAAAGCTCAAAAAAAGACCTGCGCAGTCTCGATACAAGAATGAGAAACTGGCGCGTGGTCGCCATCCAGAACGGAAAGGTCTTCCTGCCGGTTGACTTACGCCGCGTAAACTATGATGCTTGGCCCCCTGAAAAGCTTGCAGCTTTTTACCCGCACTACAACAGGTGGCAAAAGTATTTCCTTATCCGCTTCCAGCCCCTGAGCGAGGGGCCGGTACGCCTCCTTGTTTCAGGTCCAGCCGGGCGCTTGGCGTTCGACTGGGAGCATTACAAGTAGAGACCCCGTGAACGGACGCATATTTTTACACGCACTGGCGCTTGTGCTGCTCTTTGCACAGGCGTCTCTGGCAACAGAGTGGGACACGACTCTGTATAGTCATCCACGCCTGCCCTCTAAATTCCTTGCTGTAGACAAAGCTGCACAGGAATTCTCTATTCTTACCCAAAAAAGCCCGCTCAAAAGCGTTCGGGACATCCCGTGCACCACTGGCCAGCGTCTTGGTGACAAGCTGGTTCAGGGCGACAAAAAGACTCCCGAAGGTGTGTACTTTGTACAGCGCCATCTTCAGGGTGGCCTGAATTACACCTTATATGGGGATCAGGCCTTTACGCTGGATTTTCCCAATCCCATTGATCGTATCAAGGGCAAGACGGGCTACGGCATCTGGCTTCATGGTCGGGGCAAGCCGCTTGTTCCTCGCGATACGCAGGGCTGTGTCGCGCTCACTGCTGCGGATCTGAATTCCATCGAAACAGAAGTGTCTCCGGGCCTGCCCGTGGTCATTACGCACAGCATGGAGATTGGCGAAAAGCCTGCTTCCGGTGAGTATGCGTCGGATTTTGATGCTCTCGCTCTTGCCGTTGAGAACTGGGCGCAGCGTTGGGAAACCCGGTCCGGCAGTTTTTTTGACTGTTACGATCCCGTGAAGTTTTCCCTCTCGGATTCCGTTTCCTTTGAGGCGTTTAAGGCCCACAAAGAACGGCTCTTTCATCGCTATGACTGGATTCAGGTGCTTGTGGACGACATCCGCGTCCTTCCCGGTCCTGATTATTACGTGACGTATTTTACGCAGTACTATCGTGCTCCAAACTACGTGACACAGGGCATTAAGCGTCTATATTGGCAGAAAGATGCCTCTGGTGAATTTCGCATTGTTGGTCGTGGCTGGGAAAACTCACCCGTGACGCTTGATGCGCTCTATCTTGAGCGGTCTCAGGCAGAAATTGCCCCTGTTCTGGATGCATGGCGAAAGGCGTGGCTGGCACAGGACCTTGACGGATACGCAAGTTTTTACCAGAAAAAAGCTAAGCAAGACGGACGGATTGGCCGATATGCCATTCTGGACCACAAACGAAACTTGTGGAAACGTTCTGCACCACAGCGCGTTGGATTGGAAAAGGTTCACTACCGCATCGCATCAGATGGCATTGAGGTGTCCTTTATCCAGAACTACGAGGCCCGTAATGGCTATGCTGACCGAGGTAAAAAGAAGCTTGTATTTATTCCAGACCGTGATGGCTGGAAAATCCTAAGAGAGACCTGGAGCCGTATCTGATGAAAGAAACCAAATACACTGTGCTGATGATGAGGGATAACAGCCCGGTTCGACGCTTTCGGATGGGCGTGGGCTGGGTGCGTGGTGCGGTGTTACTTGGTCTGCTTCTCTGTCTTCTTGCTGGAGTTGGTTCGTGGTGGGGCGTCCGCTCGCAGCTTAAAATTTCTTCGCTTTCTGAGCAGCTTCGCGTTGAGCAGCGGCAGCTCCAAAACTCCAAGATGGAACTGGAGCGTTTGCACAACGTTGACAGAATTTTGAAATCCAACGATCCAGAAGAGCTTCAGACTCTGCTGAGTTCCGTGACTCCGGTTGTCCCCGAAGAAAAAAAGGAGCCAGAACCGGAGTTCGATCTGCGGGCACTCTTTACGCACGTGGATCTTGAGCAGGTGAAGATCTCCAACCTGCGCGCCAAAGAAAAAGGCGGCAATCTTGTCTGTCGTTTCAATCTGAACAACCTGCGCACGTCCAGCGGTATTGCTGGCAAGGTGAGTCTGGACCTGATTAACGCCAAAGCCGAGCTTGTGCCTCTTGGCCTTCCCACTGACGAAACCGACTTTAGCATCCAGCGTTTCAAAACCTTTTCGCTCAGTATTACGCTTCCAAAGGATTTGCCATTTGATTCCATTTTTGGCCTGCGGCTGAGCATCACCAATAGCTCTGGGCAGATTCTTTTCCGTGAAACGTATCCTTTGTCGAATATTTTGTCTTAGTCTCGCGCTTGGCTGTTTATGCGCCTCCACTGCGAGTGCCGCCGCCAGTGCCCCCGCTTCTTCTGCCTTCACCTTTTTTAAGGGAACGCAGTATCCTCTCACTGTTCACGTCCTCAAAGGTGAGAAACCCGGTCCCACGGTGATGGTGCAGGGTGGTATTCAGGGAGACGAGTCTTCCGGATTCATCACTGCGCAGATTCTCACTCGCGCAAAAGTCAAAAACGGCACGCTGTTCATTGTCCCCCGCGCCAACGTGCCTACGGTGAACGTGCGGCGGCGCCAGATTAACGTCGATCTGAACCGGCGTTTCGATCAGGACTACAGCAATTATTTTGAGGACAGCCTTGCCCGCGCCATTCGTTTTCTCCTCGACCGCTGTGACGGGCTGATTCATTTGCATGAAGGCTCTGGCTTTTATCGTCCTACCTACGAGGACGTGCTTCGCAATCCCAAGAAATATGGCCAGTCTATCATCATCGATACCCCTGTCTTCGAGAACAAGATTCACCTTGCCGACAAGGCAAATGCCGTTCTCAAGGATCTCAACAAGGGAATCCCTCACTCCTACCGGTTCACTCTGTTCAATACGAATACCTTTAAGCATGCCACGCATCACAAGGAGCAGCGCAAGTCGTTGACCTATTATGCGCTGACGCATCGCGGCATTCCGGCTCTCGCCATCGAAGTCAGCAAGGACATCATTCAGCTGGGCTGGAAGGTGAAGCAGCAGCTTCGCGCGACCAAGCTCATGCTTCATCAGTATGGCGTTGAGGTTGAGCTGCCCCGGGTGACAGAAAAAGAGATTGAGAGCTACGCCCGCAGTGGCAAGCTCGTCTCCATCAACGGGCAGGAATTCCCAACCACAGGCACAGCCACGCTTCGCGTTTCCTCCAACGGCCAGCTCCGTATTGAACCCGCAGGCATCAATCCCGACTGGGGAACGGTTCCCGCTGTCTTTGCCTCGGACCGGCCCGGTGTGAACATGCTCAGTATGCCGCGTCTCGCCCTGTCTGGCTTTCAGACTCTCGACCTTCGCGGTGACGGTCGGCGCATTGGAAAGGTTCGGCTGCACTGGGATGGCAAGAACAGCAGTATCCCAGAGCCAACCAAGCTTCCTCTTTTTGTCTGCTGGCTCAACAAGAAGCTCCATTTTATTCCCGTCAATGGTGTTCTCGATGCGGTCGAAGGTGACCAGCTCGTCATTGAAGGCATTTGGGGTGGTGGCGCCCGCGCTGGGCGTGAGGAAATTTTGAATCTCAAAGGCATTGTGTCTCAGGTCGGCGCGAACAGTGGGCAGGATGCCGGGTATGAGATCGTTCTCGACTCCAAGGCTTTCCTCCCCCGGTATGTCGACAAGGCTAACGGGCTTTGTGAGGCTCGCCTCGTTCGCGAGACCCCCGGATTTATTCGCCGCTCCTGTCTCGTTCGCATTCACCCCCGCGAAGTGAAAGCCCTTCAGCTCGCCTCTGTCGGTTCCGCCTCTTCTGTGAGTCCGCTTATTCAGTGGGAAGCAGGGGAGACCTCCTCCCTCCGCGCCGGGCAGTATCGCGTCTCAAGCGTCTGGAGCAACGGCGACACCAACAAGCTTATCTTTACCCTCGATGACTCGCTCATCCCGTGGGAAGGCGCTTTCTCCCTGACCAAAGGATCCCCCATTCGCCTCACCCTCCGCCAAGCAACGACCTTTCGCCCTCTCGGTACGATGAAGTTCATTGCCGAGTAGTTGAAAGGGCTCTGCTTTTGGTGGGTGGGAGAAAACTGGGGGCCTGCCCCAGCACGTTAGTGCTGGATGGGTGGGTGGGGGAAGATGGGGGCCAGCCCCCAAACCCCCGCGTAAGGGAATGATTCCCTTACGTATCCTCATCGAGTTTAAAAGCCGTTCAAGCTTCGCTTGGACGGTTTTTAAACTTGTTGGGGCTGCCTAAAGCGGCTTCTTTCTCTTTCCCGTGCGTTGCCACCATTTTCTTTCTGAACGCTTGCGTTCAGAAAGAAAATAAGTGCGGTTTGGAAAAGGCAAAAGAACACGCGTTAGGGAAACGCCCACTAGGCCAAAATTAAAGGGCCGGATGTAAGGGAAAGCCAACGGCTTTCACACATCCGGCCCTTTAATTTTGGGCGAAAGCGGGATTTCCAAGGGCCTCGTCCTTGGGCGGGGTCAAGGGGCGGCGCCCCTTGCAGAGGTGCGGGGACAGAGTCCCCGCCCACCCTCGCGCCCCTTGCAGGGTTTGGACAGCACCCCAATAAAACCACTTGAAGACGAAGGGGGGAGGGGGCTAGGGTAGAAATTCGCAACATACAACTTGATAGGAGTAGGGAACGCTATGCGTAGTAAGTCTATGACAGGGGGCCTTGGGAAGGCTCCACACCGGTCGCTTTTGTCGGCGATAGGTTTAACTCGCGAAGAGATGAATCGGCCACTGATTGGCATTGCAAATACCGCGAACGAGATTGTTCCGGGTCACATCCACCTCGACAAAGTTGCTGAGGCGGTGAAGGCAGGAGTCCGGATGGCGGGGGGTACGCCGCTGGAGTTCAACACAATTGCGGTGTGCGACGGGCTGGCGATGAATCATGAGGGGATGCGTTTTTCATTGCCGTCGCGTGAGCTTATTGCTGATTCAGTGGAAATCATGGCGCGAGCGCATCCGTTTGATGCACTGGTACTGATCCCGAACTGCGATAAGACGGTTCCGGCCATGCTGATGGCGGCACTTCGGTTGAATATTCCGGCGATAGTTGTTTCTGGTGGCCCGATGATGGCTGGCCCGGACTCGACGGACCTGATTACGGTCTTTGAGGGCGTGGGCAAACGACTTCGCGGCGAGATTTCGGAAGAAGAGCTGCTGCACCTGGAAGAGACGGCGTGCCCGGGCTGTGGCTCGTGCGCGGGCATGTTCACGGCGAATTCCATGAACTGCCTGTCTGAGGCCATTGGCCTTGCACTTCCGGGGAACGGAACGATTCCGGCTGTTTCTGGCGCACGAATGCGGCTTGCAAAGCAGGCAGGCATGCGTGTGATGGATTTGCTGGAGAAAAATATTTGCCCAAGAGACATTGTGACAGAGGCTGCGGTGGAAAACGCAGTGGCTTCCGACATGGCTCTGGGCTGCTCGTCAAACACTGTGCTGCACCTGCCTGCGGTATTCCGTGAGGCGGGGCTGAACCTTGATCTGGATATTTTTGATCGGGTGAGCCGCAAGACGCCTAACCTGTGCCGCCTCTCACCTGCTGGCGCAGACCATATTCAGGATCTGCATAGGGCTGGTGGCATTGCAGCGGTGCTGAGTGAGCTGAAAAAACGTGATTTGCTGAACCTTGATGTTTTGACCGTGACCGGAAAGACGCTGGGTGAAAATCTTGATGCGCTGAACGCGCGGGTGCTTGATGAGAGCGTCATCCACCCGGAGAGTGCTCCATACGCTGAACAGGGCGGCATTGCTATTCTGCGCGGAAACATTGCTCCTGACGGGGCAGTGGTGAAACAGTCTGCTGTTGCGCCTGAGATGATGCAGCGGACCGGTACTGCTCGCGTGTTTGAAAGCGAGACCGACGCAAATGACGCTATCCTTGGTGGCAAGATCACAAAGGGTGATGTCGTTGTGATTCGCTACGAAGGCCCGCGTGGTGGTCCGGGAATGCAGGAAATGCTGTCTCCGACCGCAAACATTACTGGCATGGGCCTTGGTGCTGATGTCGCACTGATTACAGACGGCAGATTCTCTGGCGGAACGCGTGGCGCAGCAATTGGTCATGTCTCGCCGGAGGCGGCAGATGGTGGCCCGATTGCGCTTGTGCGCGATGGTGACAAAATCCGCCTGGACATTCCGGCGCGTGAGCTGGAGCTTTTGGTCGATGAAGATGAGCTTTCGCGGCGACGTGCAGAGCTGAAGCCTTTTGAGAAGCGCTCTGATTCGCCGGTGCTTCGCCGATATTCGCGGCAGGTCTCTTCTGCTGCGTCGGGCGCTGTCTACGAAGACAAGTAACGTGAACCTGTATCCCCCTGTGCCTTGGTGCAGGGGGATTTTTGCTGGAATCGCGGATTGAAAGGCGTGGCCTCATCGTGGACGAGTGTGCTATATCCGAAAGAAGCACGTAGGAAAATTGGCACTGGCACGCAGTTTGGGGATGCTTTCTCCTGTGCTCCGGCGAGTGGGAGAATCTCTGGAACGCTCGCTTGAACGAATTCTGATTTTGGCCGAGGAGATTTCATATGTCCGCACGATTGAGCAGAGTACAGATGGAACGGTTGGAACGGTGGTTCAGTGGACAGCCAGGGGCTTTTGCTTTTTCACAGCAGCGAAGGCTTGTTGGCCGTCTGAGCATGATTTGGTCCCGTCGAGAGGGGCGGCTTCTTGATATAGGCTGCCGCAATGGACATTTTTTAGAGGCCTTTTGGGAGAGCGGCTTTGACGTTGATGGAGTTGATGCGGAACCCGAACTGCTGGCGCGTGCCCGCACCTGCATAGGTGAGCGCGCGGATTGTAACGTCGGAAGCCCGGAACATCTGGGTTTTGCTGATGGTGAATATGAATATACGACGGTGCTTCAGGTTCTTGATTTGTGCGAGAATCCGGAGGCGGTCATCAAGGAAGCGCTTCGGGTGGCAAAGCTGGGTGTGATTATTGGTTTCTGGAACAAGTGGAGCCTGACCCAGACCCTGCGCCGCTGCCGGGGGGCTGAAGCTGAATACCTGTCTGATATTCAGTGGCATAACCCGCTGGAAATGACGCGAATGGTGGAAAAGCTGGCAAACCGCAAGATTTCTCGCAAGGCTTCGGTACTTCCGGGGCCAGCATGCACATGGCGTCGGGACCGGCCTCTTGGTCGGGTGAACCGGCGGGTGTATCCATTTCCACTTGGAGCGTATTGCGCCATTCGGGTTGATTTTTTGGACGACAAGCTCGTCACACCGCTTATGTCGTTTTCGACGAGTCCGTGCGGAGGCAGTGTGTAGCCACCGCAGGACCGGGAGTCTTTGGGACCATATCCGTCCTGCTTCTCCTTCATAACGAGAATTCAAAAGATGCGCGCGGCACTGAGCTGCGCGTTTCTGACTGTTTTTTGAGCAGAAATGCTGCCGCAGATGCGTACAAAGCAGAGGACAGAAAAACCGGGTCGCGCAGTGTGCTCTGCATGATGCCTGTTTGTGTTTCTCCTGCATGGACTGTTTTGTGCGATGAATGGAAAAAAGACCTTGGGGCAAAAGTTGTGGACGTTTTTTTTACAAAAGAGACGCAGTGCACATTGCGAAAGGTCAAAAAGAGGCTGTACAAGCATTCTTGACAAGCCGTGACTTTTGACATTTGACGCCGTATGGACTAACTCCATTCGGCTTGGCCCGCGCACTTCTTGGGGGATGCGTGGACGTCGTAGAAATCCTGAACGTAGTGACCAGTATACAATGAGCAAAATTCAGAAAATAAAGGGTGTTGCGGATCTTTTCCCACCCGAGAGCAACAAGTTTAACTTCATGGAACGCACTGCCCGCGAGGTTTTCTCTCGCTATGGCTTTAAGAATGTGCGCATTCCGATCATGGAAAAAACAGAACTCTTTGCCCGCTCCATTGGCGAAGAGACTGACGTGGTTCAGAAAGAAATGTACACCTTTCCGGACCGAAAGGGTCGTTCTCTGACCCTGCGCCCAGAGGCAACTGCCGGACTGATGCGCGCATACATTGAAAACAAGCTGTATGCCGCAGAAAGCGTGTCCAAGCTGTTCACCTTTGGCCCCATGTTCCGGTACGAACGCCCGCAGAAGGGCCGCATGCGCCAGTTCCATCAGCTCGACGTTGAGGTGATTGGTGCCAAGGACGCACAGACTGATGCAGAGCTACTGCTGATGCTGTACTCCTTCCTGCGTGAGCTTGGTCTGAAAAAGCTTGCTTTTGAGATCAACTCCCTTGGCTGCCGCGAGTGTCGCCCCAAGCATCGTCAGGCTCTGAAAGAATTTTTTGAGTCCATCAACAAGGATGAACTCTGTGAAGACTGTCGCCGCCGTGTCGACAGCAATCCTTTGCGCGTGCTCGACTGCAAGCAGGAACGCTGCCGCGAGCTGACCAAGGATGCCCCCAAAATCACCGATTATCTGTGTGAAGACTGCCATAATTCTTTTGAAGAAATTAAGCGCATTCTCACAGAGATGAATGTTGAGTTTGTCCATAATCCGCGTCTGGTCCGCGGACTGGACTACTACGTGGGTCTGACCTTTGAGGTCACATCCTCCGACATCGGTGCTCAGACTGCTGTTGCTGGTGGTGGCCGTTATGATGGCCTCATCAAGCAGCTTGGCGGCCCGGACCTGCCTGCCATTGGCTTTGCCCTTGGCATGGAGCGCCTTGCTCTGCTTTTGCAGGATCTGGATAACGACGGCATTGATTTTTATGTGGCCGTGCTGGACGAGAAGGGTTCCACTCCGGCCCTTATGCTGGCGCAGGAGCTGCGTGCTGCTGGACTGTGTGGCGAAGCAGGCTACACCAAGGGCAGCATGAAGAGCCGTCTGCGTGCCGCAAACAAGGCCAAGGCAAGCTGGTGCCTCATGCTTGGCACTGACGAGCTGGAAGCTGGCGAAGTGACCGTGAAGAACCTCGAAAGCGGCGAGCAGGAACGCATGAAGTCCTCTGCCGTGTGCGAGTATCTGATCGCAAACCGCTAGACACCACATATTTAACGTCCATGACGTGGAAAAAGCTGCCGGCTCGTCCGGCAGCTCCATTTTTTCGATAAGAAGGGAAGTTCGATGGAAGAAACAACTGTAGATATTCAGCTTGAGCATCAGAAGTACATCCAGCCGCTTGGCGACTGGGTTCGCACTCACTCCTGCCAGGAGCTGACTGCACAGAATGTTGGCGAAGAGGTCGTGCTCATGGGTTGGGCACAGTTCCGCCGTGACCACGGTGGCCTGATTTTTATTGACCTTCGTGACCGCAATGGTCTGACTCAGGTCGTTTTCTCTCCTGATGAAAACGCCGAAGCTCACTCCACTGCACACATTCTGCGTACCGAGTACGTTCTGGCCATTAAGGGCCGCGTTCGCCCCCGTCCTGAGGGTATGGCAAACTCCAATCTCGTCACCGGTGAGATTGAAGTTGTTGTGACAGACTGGAAGCTGCTGAACACCAGCCGCACCACTCCGTTTGCCATTGAAGACCGTCTGGAAGCGACAGAGAACCTGCGCCTCAAGTATCGTTATCTCGATCTTCGCCGTCCCCGTCTCGCTCAGAACATGATCATCCGTCACCGCGCTGCACAGAGCGTGCGCCGCTTCCTTGACGAGAATGGTTTCCTCGAGATTGAGACGCCTTTCCTGACCAAGAGCACCCCTGAAGGCGCCCGTGACTTTCTGGTCCCGAGCCGCGTGAATCAGGGCCAGTTCTATGCACTGCCCCAGTCTCCCCAGCTCTTTAAGCAGCTGCTGATGGTTGCAGGCATGGACAGATATTTCCAGCTTGCCCGTTGCTTCCGCGACGAAGACCTCCGCGCTGACCGCCAGCCCGAATTCACGCAGATTGACTGCGAGATGAGCTTTGTGGATCAGGAGCAGGTCATGGCAGTGGGTGAAGGTCTTGCCCGGAAAATGTTCAAGGAAGTTATCGACAAGGAACTTCCCCAGCCCTTCCCTCGCATGACCTGGGACGAGGCAATGGACAAGTACGGCGTGGACAAGCCTGACACCCGTTTCGAAATGCTTCTGACCGACGTTTCTGACGTTGTGAAAGATTCCGAATTCCGCCTCTTTGCTACCGCAGAGCTGATTAAGGCTCTCCCGGTCAAGGGTGGAGCAGGCATGAGCCGCAAGGAAATTGACAACCTTACTGAGTTCGTCAAGATCTACGGCGCCAAGGGCCTTGCATGGATCAAGATCAAGGAAAACGAATGGCAGTCCCCGATTGCCAAGTTCCTCTCCGAGAAAGAGCGCGCTGGCCTGACCGAGCGCCTTGGTCTCGAAGTGGGCGACATCGTCTTCTTCCAGGCTGGTCCTGCAGACATGGTCAACGCTGCTCTTGGTAACCTGCGCCTGCGCATTGGTGAGAACATGGGCCTTATTGATCACAAGCAGATCAACGCCCTGTGGGTGACCGACTTCCCGCTGCTCGAGTGGGACGCCGAAGAAAAGCGCTTCAATGCGCTGCATCACCCCTTCACCGCTCCGCATCCGGAAGACGTTGAGCTGCTCAAGACCGATCCCGGCAAAGTGCGCTCCAACGCATACGACATGGTCATCAATGGCTATGAAGTGGGTGGCGGTTCCATCCGTATCCACAACAGCGAAGTGCAGAAAGACATGTTCAAGGCACTGAACATCGGCGAAGAAGAAGCCCGCGAGAAGTTTGGCTTCCTGCTCGACGCTCTCGAGTTTGGTGCTCCGCCGCACGGTGGTATTGCTTTTGGTCTGGACAGACTTATTATGATTCTCACGGGTGCAAAGTCTATCCGTGACGTCATTGCCTTCCCGAAGACGCAGCGGGCAACCTGTCTGATGACAGAAGCCCCAAGCACTGTGGCCAATACGCAGCTTCGAGAACTTGGCATCAAGCTTCGCGAAAAAACTACAAAATAACGGTGAACATGCTCCCGCTGCCGCTCATGGTGGCGGGAGTTTTCCCATGTAGCACCGAAATCAGGTATTGCGGCAATGAAAAGAGAAATTGTTACGTATCCCGATCCGGTTCTGGCTCAGACCGCAGAGGAAATTACCGAGCTGACTCCTGAGCTGAAACAGCTTGCCGAAGACATGGTCGAAACCATGTATGAAGGCGACGGCATTGGCCTTGCTGCTCCGCAGGTTGGCGAAAGCTGCCGTCTGGTCGTGATTGACATCACAGGCCCAGAAAAGCGCGAAGAGCTGCGCATTCTGGTTAACCCCTGCATTACGTCCAAAGAGGGCGAGGTGGACTCCGAAGAGGGCTGCCTGAGTGTTGTGGGCTACCGCGGCAAGGTGAAGCGTGCCGAGAAGGTGACAGTGGATGCCACTGACCTTGAAGGAAAGCCTGTGCATATTGAGGCTGACGGCCTGCTGGCTATCTGCCTTCAGCACGAGCTGGATCACCTCGATGGTGTGCTGTTCATCGACCATCTGAGCCGTCTGAAAAGAAATCTTTATGACAAGAAAGTGAGCAAATGGCTGCGCAGGACAAAAAAGCATTCAAAGTAGTGTTCATGGGCACGCCGGAGTTTTCCCGCGTGATTCTTGAAGCGCTCATTGCCCATGATGGCTGTGAGGTCATTGCTGCGTACTCCCAGCCCGACCGCCCTTGTGGTCGCGGTCAGGTCTGCAAGCCCACCGAGGTCAAAAAGTGCGCACTTGAGCACGGCATCCCGGTGCATCAGCCGCTGAATTTCAAGGAGCAGTCCGCCATTGATGAACTGGCTGCTCTTGAGCCTGACCTTTTGGTCGTTGCAGCCTATGGCCTGATTCTGCCGCAGGCTGTGCTGGACATTGCGCCCAGTGGGGCCATGAATGTCCACACATCGCTTTTGCCCAAATATCGTGGCGCAGCGCCTATTCAGCGTGCCATTCTGAATGGTGACGACTTTACGGGCGTGACCATCATGCAGATGGACAAGGGAATGGACACAGGAGACATCCTGCTTGCCCGTGCCCTGGCTATTGGCATGAATGACACCGCAGAGACGCTCCATGATGAACTTGCGGCTCTTGGTGGCCGGATGATTACCGAAGCCATTGAGCGCCTCAAGGAAGGCCGTCTGGCGCACATTGCTCAGGATGATGCTGAGGCAACGTACGCTGACAAGCTCAAGAAGAGCGAGGGCGAGCTGGACTGGAGCTGTTCCGCACAGGACGTGCACAATCGTGCCCGCGCCATGTTCCCGTGGCCCGGAGCCTATTTCTTCTGGCAGGGCGAAGGCCGAAGCAAAGCGCTTCGCATTTCCATTGTGCCGGGAGAGCTGGGACCAGCATGCAGTGAGTATGGCTCTCCTGAGCCGGGGACCATTGTGGGCGAAGTGGACGGAAAGCTGGCCATTGCCTGTGCTGACCGCCTGTACCTTGTTCCTTCGGTAAAACCCGCTGGCAAGAAAAGCATGGAGCCTCAGGCCTTTTTGTGTGGCTACATGCAGCGCTGTGCAACGAAATAGTACGTGGAAGGCAATGCCTTGACTTGAAGCCCGTCTGTGGTCAGAGTAAAGGCATTGAAATCCATCTCTTATAGACATTTTGATTTGTGGAAAAGCATGAAAGAGCATCAGGAAACCCTTTCCCAATTTGACGCGGCAGACCGGGAGGTCGTTTCAGAACGTAAACGCCTGTTTATCGGGCTGATTTCTGTTGCGTCCTTGCTGCTTTGTGCTTTTCTGGCGCTCTTGTGGTACGTGCCCTACATTGGACTGGAGTCTATTCACGCACTCGCTCCGTGGGTTCTGGGTGCGTTGATTCTTGTTGCAATGGGCGCCGTGTGCTGGGCTGCGCTGGGGTTGGTTCTCAACATTATTGTTGGGCATAGCCTGCCGTATACCCGACGGCTCAGAGGGCTGACCATCAAGCTCTTTTTGCCCCTGATGGTTATTCTGGGGCGTGTTCTTGGGATTTCGAAGCGCCGGGTCCGTGCCTCGTTCATCAAGGTGAACAATGAGCTGGTCCTCAATGAGGCTGGCCGCTATGACGCTTCTTCCATTCTGCTGCTTTTGCCCCACTGCCTGCAAAATTCGCACTGCAAGGTGCGCTTGACCTACGACATCAACAACTGCAAGCGCTGTGGCAAGTGCCCCATTAAAAAGCTTCTTGAAATTTCTGAACACTACGGCGTGAAAATGGCCATTGCCACGGGCGGGACCATTGCCCGGCGTATTGTTGTTCAGACTCGCCCGCGCCTGATTTTGGCTGTTGCGTGCGAACGTGATCTTTCCAGTGGTATTCAGGACACCTATCCAATCTCTGTGTATGGCGTGATGAATGAACGCCCGCATGGTCCGTGTCTGGATACGCAGGTCTCCACCGTTATGGTGGAAAAGGCCTTGCAGCGTTTTATGCAAAACCCTCCTGAACCCTTATCCGCCACAGAAGCCGGGTCCATAAAATCCGGTCCGGCGCACCCCCCATCATGAACAAGAAAAAGAAATATCGATCAGAATTGCCGCCAGCACGTCTGGCGGCCATAGACGCACTTTCTGCCTGCCTTTTCAAGGGGCAGGACATTCAGGCCGCTCTTGATGCGGCACTCACTTCCATCGCTTCCGGGCGTACTCCAGACCCGCGCGACGCAGGCCTTGCCACTGAGCTGGTCTATGGATACCTGCGGCTCAGGCTTCGGCTTGATTTTGTGCTGGATTCACAGCTCAAGGCTCCAAAGAAAACGCCAAAGCTTATGCGTTTGGCGCTGGGACTTGCTGCTTTTGAAATCCTGAATCTGGACCGGGTTCCCTCCTATGCCTCTGTTGACTGGTGCGTGGACTTTGTCAAACGTGACATCAATCCACGGCTGGCTGGCGTGAGCAACGCTGTTCTTCGCGGTGTTGACCGCCTTGGCGCAGAGGCCAATTCTCATGATTTTTACCGACAGGATGACGCGGACCGCGATACGTTCCTGAGCCGCTATTATGCCTGCCCTGCATGGCTCGTGAAGCTGTGGAGAAAGGCGTATGGCGAGCGTAAGACCGTTGCACTGCTTCGGGCTTCGACAAAGGCTCCGGCCCTTGGCCTGCGCTTTGATTTCCGCAAGGACGGTGCTCGCGAAAGCTATGATGCCCTGCGCGAGAATGAGTTGTGCAAAGAGTCTACACCCGTTGGACTGGCGTTTCAGGCGCCGTGTCCTGAGTGCCTTGAGGCCGAAGCCGCGGGCTTTGCCGTGCGCCAGAGTCTGGCCGGGCAGCAGGCTCTGTTTGAGCTTGGGGCAGAAGACTGGGCACGTCCGGTCTGGGATGCCTGTTCTGGTCGGGGTGGCAAAACGCTTTTGCTGCATGCCATTGGCGGAGGTCCCATCTATGCGAGTGACCCAAGCGAAAAGCGTTTGAGTGGTTTGCGTGCCCTGCTCGAAGCAAAAGGTATTTCTGACATCACAACGGCCGTTGCCTCAGCAGACGAGGGACAGGTCTTTGACCAGCGTTTCCCTTGTGTGCTTGTGGATGCGCCGTGCTCTGGGCTGGGTGTTTTGTCCCGCCGTCCAGATGCCAAAGCCCGCCGCAGCAAAAAAGACATCACAGAGTTGGCCAAACTTCAGGCCAAAATTCTGGATAATGCCTGGAATGCTCTGGAGCCGGGTGGTTCCCTGATTTACGTGACCTGCACCATTACGCCGCAGGAAAACGAAATGCAGGTTGACACCTTCCTGCGCCGCACCCCCGGTGCAAAGCTGCTGAGCCGTTTTCGGACTCCGGAAGACACACCGCTTGGTGAGTTCTTCTTTGGAGCGCGCTTTGAAAAAAGCGCCGGGTAGTGGAAAAATACGACAGAAGAGCATTGATCTGACGGGGAAAATACCCCGTCTGCGCAATTCGATACAACAGGCTCCGGAGCTGATTGCTCTGGAGCTTTTTTTTATGGCAAAACGATGAATCTGGAGCTGCTAGGACTGGGAGCGCCACGCCTTGAGAAAGGCGTCCACACACTCAGGACAGAGGTGGCTTCCCTTTTCTTCGAGAATGATGGCGATGGCTTTTTCGCGGGGCATTCCCTTTCTGTAGGGCCGGTCTGAGGTCAGGGCGTGATACACGTCGGCAACGGCGATGATGCGGCCAAAAAGCGGGATTTCCTGCCCCTTGAGTCCTTGCGGGTAGCCGGTGCCGTCCATGTGCTCGTGGTGGCTCAGGACTGCCGGAATCAGGTCGCTCATGGAGGGGATGGGCCGGAGAATGTCTGCACCAATGGTGGGGTGCTGTTTGATGATGGAAAATTCTTCGTCTGTGAGTTTGCCGGGCTTGAGCAGAATATGGTCAGGAATACCAATTTTCCCCAGATCATGCAGGCTTGCAGCGATGTTGAGTTTTTCTCTGGTATCGGCATCCAGTCCGAGCTCGTTGGCCATTTTACTCACGATTCTGGCAACTTCCGTGGAGTGACCCCGTGTGTAGTGATCCCGCGCTTCAAGCGCCTGAATCAGGCTGGTAATGGACCCAAGCAAAAGGTTTCGTTCGCCTTCGAGGCGCTCTTTTTCGCGCAGGAGCTGGAGAAACTGGTCAGACAGGAGCTTCTTGATGGTGTGAATGAGATGCGTGGAATTGAAGGGCTTGGCCAGATAGCTTGCGGCACCAGCCTGAAAAATGCGGTGAATCACGCGTTCTTCGGAGTTGGAGGTCATCACCAGAAAGGGGATGTTTTTGAGAAGTGCGCTGTGCTTTATGGCAATGAGGAAATCCAGCCCGTTCATGACTGGCATTTCAATATCACTCACAATGATATGAATCCGGGGCGCGTCTTTGCCGTGCAAAAATTCAAGTGCTTCCTGTCCGTTGGACGCGGTATACACTTCAAATCCTTCTGCCCGAAGCTCATCCTTGAGGGAATTTCGAATAAACAGGGCATCGTCAACAACCAGCACACGCTTGTTTTTGACGATGTTGGTGCGCTCCAGAATGTGCTGAACCTGCTGCAAAAAATCCGTGCGGCCATTGGTCTTGGGAATATAGCCGTCGGCTCCCGCCTTAAAGCCCATTTCGATGGCCTGTTCTGAGTCTCTGGAACTACAGATAACAATGGGAAGAGAGCTGGTGTCTGCTGATTCTTTGAGCTTTCTGCACAGGGTGAAGCCATCCATATGAGGCATGTCCACGTCGCTAATGACAAGATCAAGCGAGTGGGCGTGCTGGCAGGCATAGACAAAGCCTTGTTCACCGTCTTCGGCAAGGGCAACTTTGGCTCCTAGCCGTTCGAGTTCTCTCTGCATGGCTTTGCGCAGAAATTTAGAATCATCAACAACAAGGATGTGCGGCTGGTTCATCTGTCCGGTTTTATTGCGTTTTGTGCGCGTTGGCAATGCGCCAAAAAAGAAAAGGGAGGGAAAATCCC
Organism: Desulfobaculum bizertense DSM 18034; assembly: GCF_900167065.1. Lineage (NCBI taxonomy): Bacteria > Pseudomonadati > Thermodesulfobacteriota > Desulfovibrionia > Desulfovibrionales > Desulfovibrionaceae > Desulfobaculum > Desulfobaculum bizertense. The sequence goes on along the minus strand of NZ_FUYA01000006.1, from coordinate 91,928 downwards.
TCCCTGAGCGTGCTAGAGCGCGTTTTTTGCTGCTTTGAGCACGGCGTCATAGTCGGGTTCATCAGCAATTTCAGGGATAAGTTCTCGGTATCGCAGAGTCCCCTGGCGGTCAACAACCATGACGCACCGGGCAAGAAGACGTAACTCCGTGATGACCAGACCGTAATGTTCTCCAAAAGACAGGTCGCGGTGGTCCGAGAGGGTTTTGACCTGCTCCACGCCAGAGGCCCCGCACCAGCGCTTTTGGGCAAAGGGAAGGTCAACGGAAATAGTCAGAATGACGATGTCTTCACTCAGGCTTGCGGCTTCGGTATTGAAATGGCGGGTTTCCATGTCGCAGACTGGCGTGTCCAGAGAAGGAACGCTGCTGAGAATGACAACCTTGCCTGCATAGTCAGACAGGTGCACGGGCTGGAGTTCGGTGTCCAGCACTGTGAAGTCTGGGGCGTTGTCGCCGGGTTTGGGCTGCTGCCCGGAAAGCGTCAGGGGATTCCCCTGTAATGTGACCTGCGTCATTGTGTTCTCCTTGTGCTCGTTATGGCGTTGTGCCCTGCGAACTGGCCGGGCTGTGTGTTGTCGGACGTTCTGGACCGTGGCGCCCAGAGAGGACAGTCAGCTGGTGCAGGCGGGCTTCCAGCTCTGGAGTGAGAGCGGCAGGAAGCATGCGCCATGTCCAGTTACCACTGAGTGTCCCCGGACTGTTCATGCGGCGTGCCCCGTCCAGACTCAGGAGGTCCTGCATGGGGCTGATTGCCGTGTTGGCGTGGGAGAGCATGGCCAGACGAATCATCTCCCATGAGATGCTCTCTGCACTGGCCTCGTGCCCCAGATACGCTGCGAGACGTGTTTTGGTCTCGCTATCGGCTTCGTCTTCGAACCAGCCCCGTGTTGGGAGATTGTCGTGCGTCCCGGTGTACACAAGGGCATGGCGCGGGATGTTGTGGGGGGCGTAGAGGTTCTGCGGCAGGTCTGGCCCAAAGGCAAACTGGAGAATTTTCATGCCGGGAAGATCGTAGCGCTGCATGGCTTCGCGAACGTCTGGCGTGATGACTCCAAGGTCTTCGGCAACCAGAGGAAGCGAGCTTTGCCGGGAGTACAGACTGTCAAAAAGATCCTGAAATGGCGCTTCAACCCATTTGCCGTTGAGGGCAGTTTTTTCGCCTGCCGGAACGTCCCAGTAGGCAATAAGCCCCCGGAAGTGGTCAATGCGCAGGATGTCAAAAAGGTCCAGATTGCGGAAAATGCGCTTTTGCCACCACGCAAACCCGGTGTCTTTCATGGCGTCCCAGTCATAGAGAGGACTCTCCCAGAGCTGCCCTGTTTCACTAAAATAATCCGGCGGAACGCCTGCCATACCTGTTGGCTGGCGCTTTTCATCAAGTTGCCATTCGTCAGGCCTGCACCAGAGGTCCGCGCTGTTGTGGTCGACGTAGATAGGCATGTCCCCAAAAATCTGAATATTCCGCTCGTTGCAGAAACGTTTGAGCGCCCGCCACTGCTGGTCAAAAAGCCACTGGAGGAATTTCTCATAGGTAATGTTCTGCGCGAGTTCCTCGCGGGCATGTTCACATGCTGTGACATTTCGGTCCCGCAGGCCAGACGGCCACTCATACCACGGCGCCTTGAGTTCTTTTCCCAGAGCCGCGAAGAGCGCGAAATCATTTAGCCAGCCTGCATTGCGCGAGCAGAACAGGGCGTAGTCGGGATGTTCACGAGCTGTGAACCGGGAAAAGGCAGTGCGGAACAGTTCGCCTTTCCATGCGGTGACCGCCTCAAAGTCGACATGCTCTTTGGGAAAGTCGGGCATGGAGCTGAATTCTTCGCTGCTGAGCCAGCCGGAATTTTTGAGGCGTTCCGGGCTGATAAGCAGAGGATTGCCCGCAAAGGCACTGATGCTGTGGTATGGGTCATTCCACGAGTCTGTGGAGGTTGGCGTCAGGGGAAGCATCTGCCAGATGCGTTGCCCTGTTCGCTCCAGAAAACGGGCAAAGGCATAGGCTTCTGGGCCAAGGTCGCCAATGCCGCAGTCTGACGGGAGCGAGCTGATGTGAAGAAGTATTCCGCTGCTGCGAAGCTGCATATGCTCTCCTTATTCTTTGCTCATGGGGCAGGGGGTGCCGGTGATGATGCTGCGGATGGCAGCAAGGGGCACAAGCGCCCAGTCTGGGCGGCTGTCCAGATCTTCGGCCAGTTCCATAACCGCATGATCCAGCAGCAGAACGTCCAGCAGCATGAGGAAATTGTTGTGAGAACTGGGCACGGCTGGGTTGCCTTTCATGCCTTCTATGTAGGAGGCAAGGAAGGCTGAGCTACTCCAGTAGCGCCACTGCCGACCAAGGCAGAGCAGGGATTCGCGTTTGCTTTCGGGGCAGAGTCCCTGATCCATGTAGGTTTTGAGCGCGGCAAAGGCTGCGTAGTCCATTGAGCGGAGCAGGCTGGCAATGTCCCGAAGCGGCGAGCGTAGAATGCGGCGTTCGCCATAGGTCTTTCTGGGATCGCCCTCAAAGTCGATGATGGTAAAGCTTTGGTCCTGAAGCAGGATGTGCCCAAGGTGATAGTCCCCGTGGCAGCGAATGCGCTGTCCGTCTAGCCGGGTTTGGGTGAGCTGTTTGTAGAAGTTTTGGACATCGCTTTTGTGTGCAAGCACCCAGTCGGCCGTCTCCTGAGCCTGTGGACTCAGTTCGCTGTACTGTTTTTTGAGCCGTGGCCAGACGCGGCCCACCCGGCTTCTGGTGCCCTGATACAGGGAACGCTGGTAGAGGCGGGTAAAGTTTTCTGGCTGGAATGCGTTTTCGTCTGTTCGCTCCGGGTCAGGAGAAGAAAGCGCACTGTGGAGCTGTGCCGTGAGGCTGCCAAGTGTGGAAAAGCGCTCAATGGCTGGTCCAAACAGTTCCTGCACCAGTTCTGGCACGTGCGTGGTGAATTCGTGGCGGGACTGGGGCTGCTCTAGCTCGTCCAGTTCGCGCATTGTTCGGGCCTGATCAAAGGCCGAGCGCAGCATGTCCAGAATGTAGTGCCAGACTGTTCCCTGATTTGGGACATAGTGAAGCAGTACCGCCAGTGTTGCCGGGGACTGGTGGCGGTTTCTGCGGTACTCAATGGCTCCGGCAATGTCTGGAGACTGGGCAAAGTTTTTGCGTTTGAGATAGCGGCCGATTTCCAGCTCCAGACTTGTACCGCTGTCTATGCGGCGAAAGACCTTGAGTATAAAGGTATCGCTGAACTGCACCACTGTATTGTTCTGGTCCACGCGGGCAGATGGGGCGTGCAGGTTAAAGCTGCGGTCCTGCACCAGCGTGCGCAGGGCACGGGTGCTGCTGATGGTGATGGGACCGCGCCCCCGGCCAGAGCTGCTGCGGGGGACGTTTTCGAGCATGGCAAGGCAGAAGGTCCGGGACTCAAGGGCATCAAAGAGGAATCCCTTTTCGCCGCTTTTTTGGATGTGCAGGCTACTGACAAGAGCTTCTGGTTTTTCGCGCTTGAGTCGCTGGGCGCGGCTTCCTGTGGCAAAGCAGAGAGGCAGGGAATAGTTCTCCTCGTCGCCGTTGTTATATTCCAGATGGACAAGACAGATATACGCCTGCGGGCTCATGTTGGAGACGGTGAGCTGTTCCTGAATGCTCGCTTTGGCAATGCGCCCCTTTTGGCGGCAGAACCATGACTGCTTGCGGATGTGGCGCGGCAAAAGCTGCTCCAGTTCCGGCTTGAGCTTTGCCCCAAACACATCCTCCCAGCGCTCAGGACAAAGGAGCTGCGGGAGTGTGTCCTTGGCGCTGTGCTGCATTTCGTCGCTTTGGGCAGAAGCGAGGCTAAACCAGTAAAAGGCGTGCCCGCTCACTGTAATGGGATAGGGGCGGGAGCCAATCTGTGGGAATTCCGTGTTGCCAAAGAGTTCGACAGGCGTGAGCCCGGGATAGGCAGAAAGGTCCAGCTCCACGTACTGCACGTGCTTGGACAAATTGGCAATGACCAGAATGCTTTCCCCGTCATATTCGCGCACAAAGCAGAGCACCTTGCGGTTTTCCGGGGTCAGGAATTCGATGCTGCCCCGACCAAAAGCCTTGTGCCTGCGGCGCAGGGCAATGATGCGTCTGGTCCACCAGAGCAGGGAATGCGGGTTGGCAGACTGGGCTTCCACGTTCACGGTTTCATAGTGATAGCCGGGGTCAATGTTGACGGGCAGATAGAGCTGCTGCGGATTGGCTCGGCTGAATCCCGCGTTGCGGTCCGCACTCCACTGCATGGGCGTGCGCACGGCGTTGCGGTCGCCAAGGTAAATATTGTCTCCCATGCCTATTTCGTCGCCATAATAGAGCACCGGGGTTCCAGGGAGCGAGAGCAACAGGGCGTTCAGGAGTTCAATCATGCGCCGGTTATTGCTCATGAGTGGCGCAAGGCGGCGGCGAATACCCAGATTGACGCGCATCTGCGGGTCGCGGGCATAGACGCGGTACATCATGTCACGCTCTTCGTCGGTGACCATTTCGAGCGTCAGTTCGTCGTGGTTGCGCAGGAACAGTGCCCACTGGCTTTTGTCCGGGATGTCTGGGGTCTGTTCCAGAATGTCCAGAATGGGATAGCGGTCTTCCATGTAAACGGCCATGAAAAGTCGCGGCATGATTGGAAAATGAAAGGCCATGTGGCACATGTCGTCATCGCCAAAGTAGGCAACGGCGTCCTCGGGCCACTGGTTGGCCTCGGCCAGAAGCATTCTGTCGTCGAATTTTTCGTCAATGTGCGCCCGAAGCTGGCGCAGGTAGTCATAGGTTTCAGGAAGATTTTCGCAGTTGGTGCCGCTCCGTTCATAGAGGTAGGGCACGGCATCAAGGCGCAGACCGTCCACGCCCTGCCGGAACCAGTAATCCACGGTTTGCATCATGACTCGCCGTACCTGCGGATTGTCATAGTTCAGGTCTGGCTGGTGTGAGTAAAAGCGATGCCAGTAATAGGCCTCTGCGGTGTCGTCCCATGTCCAGTTGGAGTTTTCAAAGTCCTGAAAAATAATGCGCGCTTCTTCATAGAGCTTGTGGGTGTTGCTCCAGACATAGAAGTCTCTGGCGCTGCTGCCGGGTTTGGCGTGGCGGGCGCGCTGGAACCAGGGGTGCTGGTCCGAGGTGTGGTTGAGCACCAGCTCGGTGATGACCCGTAGCCCCCGGGCATGTGCTGCGCGCAAAAAGGCCCGAAAGTCTCGCATGGTTCCGTAGTGGGGGTGAATGTCGCGATAATCCGAGGTGTCATAGCCGTCATCTTTGAGTGGAGAAGGGAAAAATGGCAAAAGCCAGATAGCTGTGACTCCAAGCTCCTGCAAATATTCCAGCTTTTCCGTGAGTCCCCGAAAGTCTCCAATGCCGTCTCCATCGCTGTCATGAAAGGCACGGACATGCACCTCGTAAATGATGGCGTCCTTGTACCACTGCGGGTCGTCCTTCTGGGCTGCTGGAAGCGTTTTTTTGCGCGACATGCGTTCTCCTTGGCGTCTGGGGGGCTGGGCAAAGCAAAGAGTTCTTTTTAACATACAGGAGAACGAAGGGTGCGCCAAGTGGGGCGAGCCGAGTGCTGTGGGAAAAAATGAAAAAAAGAGTCAGGAATTTCCGGGTGTTTTTTTCTGTTCTATGCACGCCCCCTTGACCTGCTGGAGAACGCTCGTTAGTTATTGAAAACGAATTTCAGTTTCATAAATAACAAATAAGGCCTGAGGAGGGTCTATGACAAACTTTTGGGATATTGGAGCAGTTGTTTTTATTCTGCTCTTGGCTGTTATATATTTGTTCCGTCGCTACACGAAAAAAGGAGTAGCAGGCGGTTGTGGTTGTGGCTGCGACAGTGCTGGTGGATGCAGCGGGTGCAGTGGCGGATGCGGCATTGCCTCCAGCCCTGAGGACGAGTTGTCTGTGTATGATCCCGCAAGCAAGGAAACGACGCAGTCTTCCTGCGCCTGCGGCCAGTCTGGAGAGAAAAAACGTTAACCGCCCTGCGTGGCAGAGCCACGAAGTACGGAGTACGGCAAAAGGAATGAAAACTGATGTCGGATGAACAGTCGAAGAATCGCGAATTGACTCATCTTGTTGCTGGCGTGCAGGGCATGCACTGCGCAGCATGTTCTGCTCGTGTTGAAAAGGTTCTGAACAAGGTCGATGGCGTTGGACAGGCCGACGTAAGTCTTGCCGCGGAAACTGTGGACCTGCGTTTTGACCCCAAAGAGGTTTCGTTTGAAGACCTTGCCGGGCGGGTCAAAAAGCTTGGTTTTACCCTTGTGGAACCGGAAGACAGCGAGCACCGTACCATTCATTTGTCCATTACGGGCATGCACTGCGCTGCCTGCTCTGGGCGTATCGAAAAGGTCGTGGGCAAAATGGACGGCGTGGAAAAGGCCGAAGTGAGCCTTGCCGCCGAGTCCGGAACTTTTATTTTTGATTCGGAAAAGACCTCGCAGCGTCAGATTCGCGAGGCCATTAGCAAACTTGGCTTCAGTTCCGAGCCAGAAAGCGCTGGCGATGACCTGTTTGAACAAAACAGGCAGCGGGCACTTGGTGAGTTGAAAAAAGCCGGGCAGCAGCTTGTTCCGGCTTTTGCCTTTGCTTTGCCCCTGCTCATTTTGTCGATGGGCCACATGGCAGGCATGCCGCTTCCCGAATGGCTGGATCCAGCGACCTCTCCCAAGGCGTTTACTCTTGCCCAGCTTTTGCTGACGCTTCCTGTCGTCTGGTCAGGCCGACATTTTTACATCCGGGGCATTCCAAATCTTGTGCGCCGCAGTCCAGACATGGACTCGCTGGTGGCAATGGGAACAGGCGCAGCCCTGATCTACAGCCTGTGGAATACCTTTGAAATTTTTCTTGGCATAGACGTTCAGGCGCGGGTCATGGATCTGTATTTTGAGTCTGCGGCTGTGCTGATTGCCATGATTTCCCTTGGCAAATACTTTGAAGCCCGCTCCAGAATCAGAACCTCTGACGCGATTCGTTCGCTCATGCAGCTGACGCCAGACATGGCAACGCTGGTGGAGGCAGACGGAACGCAGCGACAGGTTCCTTCTTCCGAGCTTGAGCCGGGGGATGTGATTCTTGTGCGTCCGGGCGAGCGTGTGCCTGTGGACGGCGAAGTCGTTTCTGGCCGCTCTGGTGTGGATGAATCCATGCTGACTGGCGAGTCTTTGCCTGTGACCAAAGAGGAAGGCGATTCGCTTACTGGCGGCACCATGAATGGAACCGGCGCCCTGACCATGAAGGCCACCCGCGTTGGCAGTGACACAACACTCTCGCGCATCATTTCTCTGGTTCGCGAGGCGCAGGGGTCCAAGGCGCCTATTGCCAGTCTTGCGGATAAAATTAGCGCGATTTTTGTTCCAACCGTGATGAGCATTGCCATTGTTTCTGGCCTGCTCTGGTATTTTGCAGGCGCGGATTTTTCGTTTAGCCTGCGTATTTTTGTTGCCGTTATGGTGATTGCCTGTCCCTGCGCAATGGGCCTTGCAACGCCGACCTCCATCATGGTCGGGACGGGGCGTGGCGCACAGCTTGGCGTGTTGGTCAAAAACGGCACGGCGCTCCAGACTGTGGAAGGCATTCAGACCATTATTTTTGACAAGACAGGCACCCTGACCCACGGCACGCCAAAGCTTACAGACTGCGAGCTGATGCCAGAGGCTGGAGTTGATGCCGACACGCTCCTTGCAGCGGTCGCGGCAGCAGAATCCCAGTCCGAGCATCCGCTTGCTTTGGCAATGGTGGACGCAGCCAAGGAAAAGGGGCTGACTTTGCCCACTGTTGACGCCTTTACCGCGCATACAGGCCGAGGTCTGGAGGCGCAGGTTCTGGGTGAAACGCTGTTTGTGGGCAACCGTCTGCTTATGGAAGAGCACGCAGTGACCGGGCTTGAGACTGAAGAGGCACAGCGTACGATCAATGCGCTTGCCGAAGAAGCCCGAACAGTGCTTTTTGTGGCGAGCGGCGGGGCGCTTCGCGCCCTTTTGGGGGTTGCGGATACGCTGCGGGAAGAGGCTCCGGCAGTTGTTCAGGAGCTGACGCAGCGCGGTGTGCAGGTCGTTATGCTTACGGGTGACGCTGAGGCCACAGCCAAGGCTGTGGCTCGTCGTGCAGTCATTACAGAACTGCGGGCGCGCGTTTTGCCCGAAGACAAGGCCAAGGTGGTCAAAGAGTTTCAGGCGCAGGGAAAGAAAGTCGCAATGGTTGGCGATGGCGTAAATGACGCCCCGGCCCTTGCGCAGGCTGACTGCGGTATTGCTATGGGTTCAGGTATCGACGTTGCCGTCGAGTCTGGCGATGTGGTGCTGGTCCGCAGCTCGCTCCAGTCCGTGCTGACAGCGCTCAAGCTTTCGCATGCCGTGATGCAAAATATCCGGCAGAACCTGTTCTGGGCCTTTGCATTTAACTCCTTGGGTATTCCGGTTGCCGCTGGTGTCTTGCACATCTTTGGCGGCCCGACCCTGAACCCCATGATTGCGGGAACAGCAATGGCCTGCTCTTCGGTGACTGTCGTGAGTAATGCCTTGCGGCTGAGATTTTTCAAAGGATAAACTGGGATCAATGAGAGCCTTGTGGTCCTCAAAAAAAGCCCCCCGGCGCTGTGCTGGGGGGCTTTGCTTTTTTAGAGCAGGCTACATTGCTCCGGGCGGTTTCCATACTGCTTAATGTAGGTGTCCACCTTGAACTTGCGGCGGCAGCCGTTGGAATTCATGTAGCGGATGGAGCCATAAATATCGCGTTCGCGCCACGGTCTGTCGTGTACGCCTGTGATGGCCCAGAGCACGCCCACATAGCCGTTCGGGTCTCGTCCATCCAGTTCATAGCGATTATTCAGGTACAGGGCGATTTTCACGGCTTCCTCAGGGGAACTGGTCCATTCCAGAATTTTTTTGGCCCAGTACATACGCATGTAGTTGTGCATGTATCCGGTGTTGACCATCTGGAGCTGAGCCGCATTCCAGAGCGGAGAATGGGTCTTGGCCTGCTCCAGTTCCTCGCGGGAGTAGCTGTATTCCCGGTGGTCATCCTCATGCTTGAGCAGCGTCTCAAGGCCCCATTCCGGGCCACCATCAATGCTGTCGTACTGCGGGTTATGCAGGCAGAAGTTGTCAGTGAGTTCACGCCGGACAATGAGCTGTTCCAGAAAGGCTTCTTTCCCGGCTGCATTGCCGGGGTGCTCTGCGGTGTCCAGTGTCACCCGCTGCGGAGCTATTTGCCCAAAATGCAGATAGGGAGAAAGTCGGGATACGCCTTCCAGTGTTGGGTTGTTGCGCTCTGGCTCATAGACCGGAAGAGTTGCCGCCAGAAAATCATCGAGTCGTTCCTGGGCCGCAGCGCTTCCTGGGATGACGTCACAGACTGGAGCAACGCTCTCATCAACATCCACCCAGCGATGGAGTGCGGCAAAGTCGGGCGTGGGGAGAACCAGCCCACTGTGTGATGGCGGGACCAGTTTGGGAAATGGTTCCAGAAATTCATCCAGTTTTTTGTGGATTTTGGGGCGAATGGTGTACGCCGCATATTCCTGTTTGTCCGAGACGTTTCGACAGGGCACCACGTTGTGCCCATCCACTTCAAAAATGGGAATGCTGACTGCCGAGGCAATCTGCTTTTGCCATTCCTGCTTGATGCGCAGCGGGTCAAAGTCTGTCACCAGTGTGCAGACATCCAGTTCATTCAGGAATCCGGGGAGCACAGACGGCGCGTCCCCTTTGAGCACGGTAAAGGGAATGGACAGATTGTCTAGCTCCTGCGCTGTTTCTTCCAGACCGCGCAGCATGAAGTCATACTGACGGCGTGTTGCTTCCAGAAAACCCTTGGCAAGGCAGAAGACAACCCCAAGAGGTCGCTTGTGCTGTGCTGCAAGGCTGTGGGCATGAAACAGTGCCCAGTTGTCGTGAGCGCGCTGCTCGCGGCTCATCCAGTATATAACGGGACCTTTCCCGGTTTCGCCCTCGCGTATTGTCTCTACGCGGGCGTGGTGAACGTCGTACATTCAGCGTTCTCCTTTGAGAGGCTGGGTTTGAGGCTGTTCGTGTTGCTGGGTTTCTGGAACAAAAGGCAAAGTGCACATAGAGGCACTCTGGGTAAAGCTCTCGGGGCCGGACAGAATTTCGCAGCCTGTGAGTTCAGCAATTTTGCCAAGCATTCCGCTAAAAAGCCAGCCGTGAAGGGGATAGAGAGAATACCAGTAAATCATGCCCCAAAGTCCGCGCGGAAGAAAACGGGCAATCTGGGACAGCTCTGTATTGCCGTCAATCTGGGGAGTGATGGAAAACTGTAGCATGGCCTCGCCCGGAAGTTTCATTTCGGCAAGGAGCTGGAGCCGGGAATTTTCTTCCACCACCGTGACCCGCCAAAAGTCGAGGACATCGCCGGGAAGGAGATCTTCCGGGTCCCGGCGTCCACGCCTTAGCCCAACCCCACCTATGAGCCTGTCTGCAATTCCCCGGAGCTTCCAGAGAAATTCTCCGTAGTACCAGCCGCGCTCTCCGCCAATGCTCTTGACGGTTTTCCAGACGTTTTCTGGAGCACAGGCCAGCCGCACCCGGTGGTTACTCTCAAGGATAGTGCCGCCAGCATAGTGGGCATCACCGCAGGAAATCCATTCCGGGGGCTGGAGTTCTCCGGCATCCATCCAGCAGCTTTCGACTCGGTGCTGCCGGATGCGTTCCAGCGCAAAGTGGATGGCCTGCTGTACCGTCAAAAGCTGGCGCGGGAGCAGCTCGCGGATACGGTTATCCTCGCAGACAACAGTGGAGCGAAGCCCCTTGGCAAGGGGGCGGGCTAGGCTTGCCGGAACAGGCGTAATGATATGAATCCAGAGTGAGGAGAGCGTGGGTGAGAAAAAGGGGACAGGAATGATGAGCCGTTTGTGCAGGCCAGCTTCTTTGGCATAAATATGGAAAATTTCTTCGTAGCTCAGGACGTCAGGCCCGCCAATGTCATACGTCTGCCCTGTTGTTTCCGGACATTCCAGCGCGCCTTCGAGGTAGCCCAGAACGTCCCGGACCGCGATGGGCTGGCTGAGGGTTCGCACCCAGCTTGGAGTCAGCATGATGGGCAAACGGTCCACGAGGTAGCGCATGATTTCAAAGGACGCGCTTCCTGAACCAAGGATCATGGCAGCGCGGAAGCAGGTGACCGGAACCCGGCCCCGCTTGAGGATGTGTCCGGTTTCTATGCGCGAGCGCAGGTGGTGCGAAAGCTCTGGATCTGTTTCGTTGCCAAGACCGCCAAGATAGAGAATGCGCTCTAGTCCAAGCTCTTCGGCAAGTTCTGCCATGTTCTGCGCTGCACTTCGGTCTGCCTCGGCAAAGTCACTCTGGTCGGGCTGCATGGAGTGCACAAGATAATAGGCAACCCGGACGCCAGTCAGGGCTTTTTTGAGAGAGCTGCGGTCCAGAACATCTGCGGCCGCGATTTCCAGATTTTTGTGCTGGCCCCATGGGCGGCACTGGAGCTTGTAGGCAGAGCGGGCAATGGCCCGGACCCGGTAGCCTCGCTCCAGCAGGCGGGGGACAAGCCGTCCGCCAATGTATCCGGTCGCTCCCAGCACAGCCACGGTATAGGGATGATCTGCGTGTTCAGGCATGGAAAAGCAGCCTCAGTTCCAAAGGGTGAGGATGCAGGTAAAACTGCTCCATGAGGTAGTCGTTTTTATACTTGCGAACGTAGTGGTTTATGAGGGTCAGCGGAGCAACCCACGGAAGCATGCCACTGGAATACTGTTCAATCAGTTCCTTGAGTTCCTGCTTTTCTTCTGCGGAAAGCTCATCCTTGAAATGTCCCATCATGTGGAAGAGGACATTCACATGATTTTTGACGCTGGCCCGTTTGGAGAGCGCGGCCGTGAGCTGCTGGAGGTAGGTGCAAAAGAGTTCTTCGGGGTCCATCTCTTTGCCCTGCGCTACAAGTTGCCCCATTTCACGGTAGATTTCCTGATTATGGGACAGAATGAGCAGCTTGTGCTGGCTGTGAAACTTTACAAGATTTCCAAGGGTCTTGCCGTTAGCGAGCATGTCTCGCCAGCGCTTGAGGATAAAAATGCGTTTAATGAAGTTTTCCCGAAGGCCCATGTCATGCAGGCGGCCGTCGTCTTCAAAGGGCAGGAGCGGGAAATGTTTCATGACCATGTCGGCCCACATGCCAACGCCGGTATAGAGCGGCTGGCCATTGGCCTGAAAGACCTTGATGCGTTCCATGCCGCTTGATGGGGAGCGGGATTTGAAAATATAGCCACACAGCCCCTCTTTTTCCATTTCCCTGAGTCGCTCTTTGCCCCAGTTTTGCATTTGCTCGGTCCAGTCTTCACCGGAGTCGCGACCTACGAGATGCGGCTTTTGCGGGTCGCCAACAAGGCGGACAGCTTCGCGCGGGATGGGCATGCCGCATTCAACTTCTGGACAGACCGGGACGAATTCAACGAATTTTCCCAGAACATCGCGGAGGTAGCGGTCGAGCTTGTGCCCGCCGTCATAGCGCACAGGCTCACCAAGCAAACATTTGGCAATGCCGAGGCGAATGGTTTCTGTCTGTGTGTCGTCATAAAGGCCAGCATTATTGGCACATGCTTGTTGCATGAGGCGCTCCTTCTTTCACGTTGAACTCCCCTTTTTTGCAGGGTATATGTATAAGAGGATACACGCTTCTCTATTTTGTGGAAAGGAAAGGACCATGAGCAAACGCCTGATTCTTGCCGGAGCAGGGCACGCACATGTGGCTGTGCTGGCAAAACTGAAAATGTTTTTGTCGCACGATATTTCGGTCACAGTCGTCAGCCCGGATGAGCTGCACCCCTATTCTGGAATGGGACCGGGGGTGCTGAGCGGGCAGTATTCTCCAGCAGAGATAAGTTTTCCTGTGGCGCAGATGACACGGGATGCCGGGGCGGAGTTTATTGCAGACAAGGTCATTCGCATTGACCCTACGGCCCGTTCTGTTCACCTCTCGTCTGGTTCTATTTTGGGCTATGACGTGCTGAGCCTGAACGTGGGGAGTGAAATCCCCTGGCCCGGTGAAACTCCACCAGAAAAGATTCCAGATTTGTATCCGGTGAAACCGATCTCCAACCTGTATCGGGTTCGTGAGAGGCTGGAGCAGCTCATGCAGCGGGGCAAGGCAGAGGTGCTTGTGCTTGGCGGTGGCCCGGCTTCGCTCGAAATTGCGGGCAATCTGCATGGAGCTGCGCAGGAGATTTTTGCGCGAAAAGGCGGAAGCCTGCCGTGTATTCGGATTCTTGCCGGGCGGCGCTTTTTGTCTGAACTGTCGGGGCGGGCTCGCAAAAAAGCGCGGCATTCACTCAACAGGCGAGGAATCAAGGTTCATGAGTCCGGCTATGTGGCCGAGCTTGGACAGGGTGGCGTGACTCTGGAAAATGGGCGGGTTGTCTCTGGGCAGCTCATGGTGATGGCCCTTGGCGTACGTCCGCCAAAGCTCATGGAGTATTCTGGCCTTGCGGTTGGGCCGGATGGTGGTTTGCGGGTGAACAGATTTTTGCAAAGCGTTTCGAATCCAGATATTTTTGCAGGCGGTGACTGTCTGTATTTTGAACCGTTCCCGCTCAACAAAGTTGGGGTCTATGCGGTGCGTCAGCATGCGGTGCTTGTCAAAAATCTGTACGCTGCCCTGACGGGGGGAGAACTGGAAGAGTTCCGGCCGGGAGGAGACTATCTTTTGGTGTTTAATCTGGGAGATGGAACAGGCATTCTGCAAAAAGCTGGTCTTGTCCTTGGTGGAAAACTTGCGTTTCGCGTCAAAGATTTTATCGACCATCGTTTTATGCATCGCTTTGGGCGATAGATGCAGTGAGGCGGGGGCTTTTTTACGTGCGCCCCCTCATGTAGTAGCAGAAAAACGGAAAAGAAATGGTGACAAATTTCATTCAGTATGAGCTTGGAACTTGACAATATGCCCCGGAATGTATTCCTTCACCAGAGCCGTGCCGAGCAAGCCTCTCTGATTTTCTCTTTGGGCCTCTGAGCCTATGCTGTAGAGAACGTGTATTCTTGCCTTTGCCTGTGTCTTGGCCTCAAGTGCCTTTTTTTCGGTATGGCGTTCCAGCTTGCCAAACAAAGCTGGTCTATCAGTCTGAAAAAACTCAACAAGAGTCTCCTTTTCAGGTACACAGGCCCTCTGCTTTTTGAGAATTTATGACAAGCCAGCACCGTGCAGCACATTTTTGTGCGCGTTTTTTTGTGCCTTTTGCACCGGGAACGCAGGAAAAAATGTTTTGCCCAGTATTCCTGATTTCTGGAATGTGCTAGGCTTGCACCTTGCGGGAGGGAATTTTTTTCATTCGACCGCAAAAAAAGCACAGCAAAACAGCTCCCCGCAAACCAACCGGGATACCTTGCGGGTTTGGAAAGCCGGGTACAGGGCTTGGACGCTCCTATACCGCTCCTGAGCGTTTTGCTCCCGGGCTGCTGGCACATACTGAGATGCCGCAGGCCCGAAGACTGTCAACTGCCGGCATTGTGTGCGGGCAGGGTAGTAGAATAAGTTGACAGTCTGGACATCGCCCCTGTCCGTAACGACGTCCAGTAACAAGAGCTGCGGCCCCCGCGAAAAGAACGTGAGAGCAGGCCGTAATGCAGAAGCCCAGTCCCTGACAGACTGCTTCCTGAAGCCCGGCGGCGTACTGACCCGCCCGGCCCGAACATCCTGACCCGGAAATAGCGTGGGAAACGTTCGGTCAAACAATATTTCGCAGGAAGACCACAGAAGTGTACTGTCTGGTGCTCCACGGCTTCGCGATGACGACAACGTCTACGAGGAAACGTGTTTCATGAGTGAGACCTCAAGCATTTTTGGAATTGGCCCGGTAAAGCGCGGCGCTTCCAAAAAAAACGACAAGAAAAAAGAATCTCCCAAGAAGAAAGAGGAGCGATCCTCTTCCAAGAATGAGCAGAAGGAACAGGCCGAAAAGGTAGAGCAGAAGAAAAAGACTTCTGCAAAGCGCCGCCGTCCATCTCGCCCCGCCGCAGAAGCTGCTGACTCCGCAGATGCCGAGTCCCGCCCCCAGCGCCGTCGCCCCCAGCGTCGCCGCCGCAAAAATGTGAAAGATCCTGAAACCATTCAGGCCCAGACAGCAGAAAAGCGGAAAAAAGCGCAGGAAAAGGCTGAGGCTGAGGAAAAGTCCGAGGCATCGCGTCCTGCAAAGGCCGCCAAGAAGGACGGCGAAAGCGCCAAGACCCGAGGCCGGGCCAAGACGAACCGCCGGACTGCAAAAAGCAGCTCTCCTTCTCCGCAGAAGCCAAGCCAGCCCAAGAAGAGCCTGAGCAAAGGACCGCATGCAGGCGAAGGCCTTGATGAAGGCGTTGCCCATTATGATCCTGCTGCTCTTGGTTTAAATTTTGATGATGACACGCAGGATGAGCAGGAAGAGCGCGAATCCAAAACGCGTCGCCCGCGTCGTCGCCGTTCTCGCAAGACTGCTCCCGCCGCAGAAGGCGCCCAGTCCGCAGAACAGCGCGAAGCCGCTCAGCAGACTGACGAAGAAAAGCCTAAGAAAAAGCGCACCCGCCGTTCTCCGCGCAGGAGTAAAAAAGAGCAGGAGCGCCGCGCTGAAGCTCGCGTAGCACAGGACGCAGACGTTCAGGATGCTCCTGAATCGCAGTCTGAAGATTCCCGGGAAAGCTCTGAGCCAGTTTTGAATGAGCAGAAGAGTCTTGCTGCTGGTGAACGTGAAGAGCAGGCCGTTCTGGAAAGCCAGCCCGTGCCCGCACTCGAAGAGGAAAGCACCGCTTCTGAAGAAGCTGCTCCTTTTGAGACGAGCCTTGAGCGGAGTTTTGACCAGATGGCTGAAGCTGCTGAGACTGTGGGTGCTGAGCCGAAAGCTGAGGCTCCGGTTGAGCCAGAAGTTTCGACAGGTGAAGATTCTCAGGACGCAGCAGCTGAGTCTGCTCCAGAAGAGCACGCAGAAGCACCGCAGAGCGACGCTGTTTCAGAAGAAGAGGCAGCTCCAGAGGCTCCGGCCGCTGAGAACGCTCCCGCTCCAGAAAAAGAGCATTCGCACGAAGTCAAGGAAGTGCCCGAAGATGAAGCTCTGCCTGAGCTGAGTTTTGAAGAGCTTCCCGAAGACCTGCGCGAAGCCTGCCTGCGTGCTGGCTGGACAACCCTGATGCCCGTTCAGGCCAAGGCTATTCCGTATCTTTTGGCTGGTCGTGACCTGATGATTCAGTCTCGAACAGGAAGCGGCAAGACTGGCTGCTTTGCCCTGCCGATCATGCAGCGTATCGAGATTGAACGCGCTGAGTGCCAGGCTCTGGTGCTGGTTCCTACGCGTGAACTTGCCCAGCAGGTTGCCGAGCAGTTTGAACAGCTTTTTGGCGAGACTGGTGCTCGTGTTGTGGCCGTCTTTGGTGGCTCCAGCTACAAGGCGCAGATTGATTCTTTCCGCAAAGGCGCACACGTTGTGGTGGGAACACCCGGCCGTGTCCTCGATCACCTGCTGCGTGGCTCTCTGAACCTCAAGGGCATTGATACGCTGGTCTTTGATGAAGCTGACCGGATGCTGTCCATTGGCTTCTACCCAGACATGAAGGAAGTGCAGAGTTTCCTGCCCCGTCGGGACATCAGCATGCTCATGACGTCCGCCACCTATCCGCCGCATGTGCTGCGTCTGGCTGGTGAGTTCATGGACCGTCCGCAGATTCTGTCGCTGTCCAGCGAGCAGGTTCACCTGACGGAAACGCCACATGTCTATTACAGCTGCCCGGCCATGCAAAAAGATCGTGCCCTTGTGCGCATCATTGAGCTGGAGAATCCGGCAACTGGTTTTATTTTCTGTAACACCAAGCAGCACGTCCACTACCTGACTACGGTGCTCCAGCGCTTTGGTTACGATGCGGACGAACTCTCTGGTGACCTGACGCAGTCCAAGCGCGAGCGGGTGCTGACCCGTATGCGCAGTGGCAATCTTCGTTTCCTCGTGACCACAGACGTGGCCGCACGAGGCATCGACATTCCCGACATCTCGCACGTGTTTATGTACGAGCCGCCGGAAGACCATGAAGTCTATATTCACCGCGCAGGCCGCACTGGCCGAGCTGGTGCATCTGGCATGGTCATTTCTCTGGTCGACGTCATGGAGCGTCTGGCCCTTGGCCGCATTGCCAAAACCTATGGCATCAACCTTGAGCAGCACGAGCTGCCCACGGATGAAGATCTGGCTCTTGAGGTTGGCAACCGTGTGACAGCCATGCTGGAAGCCCGTTTCCGCGAGCTGGATAACGTGAAGCAGGAACGCCTGCGCCGCTTTGAGCCGCTTGTGGATTCCCTGAGCAAGCACGAAGACCTCGTGCCGCTTATGGCCATGCTTTTGGACGAGCTGTATCAGGAATCCCTGCACGGTACTCCGGCCCTGCCGCAGGTCGAGCAGGAAGAGGCTACGCCTCAGCCTGAGTCCCGCCGCTCCTCACAGGGCGGACAGCAGAAGCGCCGTTCTTCTGGAAATTCTCGCCGCCGCAAGCGCCGTCCTGAGTCCTCTGGTCAGGACCAGCGTCAGCGCCATGATGGTCGCCGCAAGCCGCAGGGTGAAAAGTCCTCTGATGATCGTTCAGATCAGCGGAAGGATCAGCGCTCTGATTCGCGGAAAGACCAGCGTCGGGAGCGTTCCGGTGATCGCCGCCAGAATGCGGACGGCGCAAAGCGCCGCCGTCCTCGCCGCCGTCGCAAAAAGAAGCCTGAGACTCCTCAGAACTAAGTTTGAATAACGACAAAAGGCCCTCCATATGGAGGGCCTTTTTTTATGTATTCCTCAGAAGAATAAACGCGAAAACAGGCGCTTACTCGTCCTCTGTGTGGATTGTCTGCACCAGTTCAAGCCATGCGCGGGCCGCATGTGGCAAATATCCGCCTTTTCGCCAGATAAGCCCAATGTGCCAGCTCAGCCCCGGTTCATTCAGCGGAACATAGGTCAGGCCGGAGCGCATTCTCTGGTCAGCCATGAGCTTTGGCAAAATTGCCAGCCCAAGTCCTGCCCTTGCCAGCCCCAGTATGAAATCAATTTGCCCGCTTCGGGCCGCAACTTTGGGCTTGAACCCGCGTCGTGCGCAACTCCGCATGATGACCTGATTGAGCGCAAAGTCTTCGGCAAAGAAAATAAATGGCTCATCATGTAAATCCAGAAGCTGAACCGCGTCATACCGGGCAAAAGGATGTGTCTCCTGCAAGAGCACAACAAGCTGTTCATTTCGAACATCCTGCCATTCAAATTCCGGTGACACCGGCATGAGTGATGCTGCGAGGTCAATTTCACCACGCATCAGCAGTTCCTCAAGGCGTTTGCTTCCATGCTCCACCAGCGTAATTTTGATACCCGGGTACAGGGTCCGAAACTGCGCAAAGGCAGGCGCAAAAAGCACACTACTCCCAAAGAGTGGCAGGCCGAGCCGCAGTATTCCTCGGCGCAGACCTCGAAGCTCGTCCAGTTCGCCCATCATATCCTCGCTGGAAGCAAGAATGTGCTGAGCACGGCGAAAAACAATTTCTCCAGCATCAGTCAGAGTGCTGGAGTGTCCGTTCCGGTCCAAAAGCGTGACCCCAAGCTCATCTTCGAGCTGGCGGACGGCCTTGCTCACATTGGACTGAGATGTGAACAAAACGCTGGCAGCAGCGGAAAAACCACCTTGCTGCACCACTTCCACAAGGGCGAGGAGATTACGAAATTCCATAACTATTCTTTTGAGGAATAGTTTAGATTCTGTCAATTCATTTTACACATCATCGAGAGGTGCATACAAGGATTGCTCACGCGCACATCAGCGCGAAGGAGTTATTATGCCATTTCGTAAAGAATCAGTCCTCGTCAGAAAGTTTACTCATCAGAGCCGCCTTGTGCAGGGTGCTCTTCTTATGGCTTTTTGGGGCTTGGGAGAAATTATGAGCAGCTCAGCTCAGCTCCCGGTTCCCGGCGGCGTTATTGGTCTGATTATTGTGCTCGCTCTGCTGGCAAGTGGCAGACTGAGCACCCTCTCGGTACGTCGTGGCGCCAACTGGCTCCTTGGGGACATGCTCCTCTTTTTTGTTCCGGCCGTGCTTGCCGTTCTCGACCATCAGGAGTTTTTGGGCATTATGGGCCTCAAACTCCTTGCCGCCGTGCTTGTCGGTACAATGATGGTTATGGCTGGAACCGCTCTCACCGTTGACCTGTGTTGCAGAATGAGTCGTCGTCATGCTGAATAGTTTCTTTTCACTGTCTCCCTTGCTCAAGGGAGCCTTCTGGTCCGTGGCGACGATTGTTTTGTACTGGTGTGCCCGCTGTGTATATCGCAGAAAGCCACGCTGGTGGACCTCTCCGCTAGCATCGGCCCCCTTTATGCTCATTGCGCTTGCCCTGGCGCTGGGCGTTGGCTATCGCGAATACATTGCAGGGACGCACTGGCTGGTCACCATGCTTGGCCCTGTGACCGTGGCATTTGCTCTGCCCATTTTTGAGCAGCGCAGCCTGATTCGTCGCTACTGGCTCATTTTGCTGGTTGGTGTTGTTATCGGTGATGCCATTGCCCTGGCCTCTGCATGGGGCCTCTCTCAGCTCCTTGGCCTTTCAGATGTTTTGAAACTGAGTTTGATGCCTCGGTCCATTAGTACGCCATTCGCCATGTCCGTGTCGGGCGATATTGGCGGCGCTCCAGATTTGACAGCCGTTTTTGTTGTGCTGACAGGTGTGTTTGGAGCAGCTCTTGGACAAATTATGCTGGCAGTCCTCCCTCTTCACTCCAGCCTTGCAAAAGGCGCACTCTTTGGAATGGGTGCGCATGGCGCAGGAGTGGCGCAGGCTCAGACCATTGGACATCAGGAAGGCGCCATTGCCAGCCTTGTGATGATTTTGGCCGGCCTGAGTAATGTACTTTTTGCCCCCGTACTTGCTCAGTGCCTTAGCTAGGTCCTCACACAGGATGGAATAAAAAAGCCCCCAAAATGGGGGCTTTTTTTGTGCAGTTGGACCAAAATAATTTTCTTGAGAAACATAAAAAATGTGAATACCCCCAAGGGTTAGACAAAAAAACTTCAATAAAAACACAAGGACCGCTAAGAAAATATTTTTTTCTGTCGATGAATATCGCCTAAACGAATGTGGGAAACGACATGCGTAAGACATATGCCCTAGAGCGGACCAGAAGAATGCTCGTGGGCATTTTTCATACTTTGTCGATTCGTTGAGGCAAAAGCCCGGTGTGTTTTCTGTAAAGGAGGGTAACTCGTATGAAACGTGCATAGTTCTGCGGCGGCAACCGCAGAAAGGACAGAGTGGTGAGTGATTTTGAAAGGCTTAATGGACATAGAAGATTTGCGTCAGTGAAGAGGGCCTCGGCTTGTGAGGTATGCTGATGCTGGAAGTATACGATGAGATTAGATTCAATAAAGGTGAGGATTACGGCGTTTTCTGGCCTGATTTTTCTCATTACAGTGGGAGCGTTAATTTTTCTTGCTGGCCGAAACCTTTGGAAAACGACTTCCGAGGCAACCATGCACAACGCGACGGCAATCGCGACGAATTTTTCGACCAGAGTGCAGGGTAATATGAACGAGGCAATGGCCATTTCTCGAACAATGGCCATTTCTCTTTCTGGTTTGAGGGATACTGGGAATCTGGACCGTACCGAAGTGAACACCATGCTCAAGAATGTTTTGAAAAATCATTCTTTTGTTTTTGCATGTTACTCCCTCTGGGAGACCAACGCTTTTGACGGCAAAGACTACGTATATGCCAACACAAAAGGCCATGATGAAACAGGTCGCTTCCTTCCATACTGGTTTCAGACCTCAGATGGAAGCATCCATGTAGAGCCTCTGGCCGGGTATGACACCGCAGAGTTTTATCAGCGCCCAAAGCGCACTGGCCGGGAAACCATGACCGAACCATATTATTATATGGCATCAGGTCAGCGCTATTACATTTCGTCAATGGTTGCCCCGATCCATGTTCACGGTGAATTTGTGGGTATGGCTGGTACCGACCTTGATATGACTTCCCTGCAAACTTTGGTCGAAGGCAAGCACACCGTTGATGGCTGTGGTGAGATGTACATTGTTTCCAACGGAGGAGAGGTTGTTGCCGCCTCCGAGGGAAAAAGCAGGACTGCGGTTTCTCTGGACACGATTTTCCCAGAGGATGCGGGGAAAATTGCGAATGCGATTAATCAGGGGCAGCGCGTGGCGCTCTTTGATGAAAGGACAGGGGCCCATCAAATCGTTGTTCCGTTTCGTGTAGGAAAGACAAGCCGTCCGTGGAGTGTCGTCGTTACCCTTCCGCAGAGCTACATCAACGAGCAGGCCTGGAGTGCCGTCACCATGATGAGTGGTGTTGCCCTGATTCTTTTGCTCCTTGGTTTGCTGGGCATGTGGTTTGTCGCTGCTCGTATTTCTAATCCCCTTATCGTCATGGCCAGAGCCGCCAGACGTATTGCAGATACCTCATTTGCAGACACCAGCACTCTGCCGTCCGACTCTGGTTATGCTGGTGAGGTCCTCGACATGCTGCACAGTTTGTCGAGCATGACAGATCAGGCCGTCGAAGCGTTGTCACAGGCCGAAAAAAATGCAGAGCAGGCCAAGGAAAAAGCTCGCATTGCCGAGGATGCTGTTCGTGAAAGTGAAGAGGCCAAGCGTGAGGGTGAGCGTGCTCTCAAGCGTGGCATTCTGGAAGCTGCTGGACGCATTGAAGGTGTTGCCGACCGCATTGCTGAGGACACTGAGCGTCTTTCTGCTCAAGTGAAGCAGTCTAGCACAGGTGCGACCGTGCAGCAGGGCCGCATGAGTGAGATTGTGACCGCCATGGAAGAGATGAACGCCACGGTTTTGGAAGTTGCGCGGAATGCCGCAGAAGCCGCGAAGAATGCCAACGATTCAAAGGATCGTGCATCTGAAGGTTCTGGTGTCGTCAACGATGCAATTTCTTCCATTGAAGAGATCAACACTCGTGTTAACGAGATGAAGCAGGGGCTGAATGAGCTTGGTGAGCAGGCCGAAGGCATTGGCCGCATCATGGACGTTATTTCTGACGTTGCAGATCAGACCAATCTTTTGGCTCTGAACGCTGCCATTGAAGCCGCTCGTGCCGGTGAAGCGGGGCGCGGTTTTGCCGTTGTTGCCGATGAGGTCCGCAAGCTTGCTGAGAAGACCATGGACGCCACCAGTGAAGTCGGCACTGCCATTTCTGCTATTCAGTCTGGCACTCGTCGGAACATCAAGAAGATGGAGGCCGTTGTCGACGTTGTTGAGCAGAGTACGGAGCAGGCCGAGCGTTCTGGAAAGTCGCTTTCAAACATCGTCAACATTGCCGACTCAACCGCAGATCAGGTTCGGGCCATTGCCACTGCCTCAGAGCAGCAGGCCACGACCTCGGACGAGATCAATCGGGCGACCGAAGAGGTGAGCCGGATTTCCATTGAAACAAACGAGTCCATGAACGAAGCCGCCAATGCACTCAGGGAGTTGTCATTGCAGGCCGAGGAACTCATGGATGTTCTTCACGAGATGCAGCGCCAGTAAGGCGTTTCTCGTCGTTGTTTTTGTGCCCCTCAGTGTTCTGGGGGGCTTTTTTTATGCTTTTGGGGCGGGGGGGATGAGATATGAGTGTTAGGGCGGTTGGCTGGTTTAGATGTGTGTTGTGCGGTTTGGTGTGGTGGATCGGCGCTTTTTTTACCTCCGGTGGGCAAGGGGATTGCCTCCCCCTGCACCCCGCAATGGGGGCGGTGGGCGGGATGAGATATGTATATTTTGAGGTAACTTTTAAGCGACTTCGTATGGAAAAGCTGCCTACGTGTTTTTCTTTTCCGCTCGTGGTATAAAGGGGATTCATGGAATTATGGCAGACTGCGGGAGCTTTTGGACGCAGGTCCCTGTAAAATCATAGCGTTGCAAGGAGTCATCATGGATGCAGTTGAGATGATCAAAGAACGGCGCAGTGTTCGCAAGTTTAAGGATCAGAAAGTAAGTCGAGATCTTATGCGTGAGATTATCGACATTGCCCGTTGGGCGCCCTCATGGGCGAATTATCAAGTCGCCCGGTATACTCTTGTGGATGATCCAAATCTCATCAAGAAGCTCGCCACGGATGGTGTGAATGATTTTGTTTACAACATCAACACGCTCAAGAATGCCAAGGGCGTGGCTGTGTTGAGTTTCGTCAAAGGCAAGAGCGGCAAGCTTGATGGCGGGGATTACGTCACGTCAAAGGCCAGTGTTTGGGAAGTTTTTGATGCTGGCATTGCCTGTCAGACTTTTTGTCTTGCCGCTCATGAGAAAGGCGTTGGCACCTGTATCATGGGTGTGATTAACGATAAATCCATTTCCGAGATTGTTCATCTTCCAGAGGATGAGACGGTCGCCGCCCTCATCGTGTATGGCCACGAAGAAGGTAAAGCCGCCGCGACTCCTCGCAAGGGCATTGATGAAATTATGCGTTTCGCCGACGCGTAGCTCTCGGAGCCTCTCAGCGTGTGCCCCTCAGTGTTCTGGGGGGCTTTTTTTATGCTTTTGGGCGGCGGGCGGGATGGGGTGTGCTGTTGGGACTGTTGGAGGGAAAAGAGATGTGTTTTTTAGGGCGGTTGGCTGGTTTAGATATGTGTGTTGTGCGGTTCGGTGTGGTGGATCGGCGCTTTTTTTACCTCCGGTGGGCAAGGGGATTGCATCCCCCTGCACCCCGCAATGGGGGCGGTGGGCGGGAAAAGATGTGCAGTTATGAATGTGGGTGGGATGAGGTGTGTTGTTAGGACTGTGGTGGAATTAGTAAACGAGTTCTTCCTCTTCGTGGGCAATAGCTCGCAGCCGTTCGGGGTTCAGGATTGTCCCCCCCTGTCCTCGTTTTGAGATGATGTGCTGGTCTTTCAGAGCTTTAAAGATTTTGGTCACGGTGATGACGTGCATAGAGAGGTGGAAGGCTATTTCGTTGTAGGTCAGGTAGCGAGGGAACTGGGGCGGGGTATCGTCGGACATGAAGTCGAGCAGCAGCTGGCACACTCGGCTTCCTGCGGGGCGAGAGACGATGCCTGTTGAAAGTGCGAGCAGGTTGATAAGGTTTTCCGTCACGGAGCGCAGCAGCAGTTTGTTCAGCTCTGGGTATTCTTCGGTGCATTTCATGAATTTTTCACCATCAATTCCGAGCAGAGTGCATTCCGTTTTGGTGCGAATGCAGTGATTGACGTTCAGGATTCGTTTGGTGGTGATTTCTGTACCGATTCCAACAGAGTGCACAATCGAGCGCAAAAAGTTCATCAGCGTCCCAGACTTGAAATACAAATAGGAACTCTCGTCCCCCTTTTCCGTGTGATATGTCAGCGCGCAGACGCCTCTTTTGAGATAATAGACGTTTTTCTGCGAAAGCTGTTTTCCCTTCGGAACAGTTATCTCTGTTCCCATATCTCTCAGAATTAATTCATATTCTTTGGCGTTTATCCCTACTGTCATGGGCTTTTTCCGTGCTTTTTTCTAATTATTTTTTTCACAACCTAGTCTGAGCTACTTTTTTTGCCCAGAACTCGCGGCATATATCCGAGAGTTGTGGCGCCGTTGTTTTACCTTTTTGGGCAAGGAATTCTCATGCAAGATAGACTTCGAAATGTCGATATGATGCGAGTCATCCATATTCTTATTGGATGCAGTATAATGTTCTTTGGACGTTTTCTGTCCGCTCCAACAATGGTTGTGCCTGCATCCGACAAGCTCATTTCGATGGGTTTCCCTCAGGTTGACGGTGGGGTGCTGCTTTCCATCTCTCCCATCGGTGTCACGGTCGTAACGCTTTTTATCGGCGTTATCTACCTTTGGACCTTTGTAGATACTTTATGGCCCGGATTTCTGGGCGTCATCATGCTTGGCATGAGTGACTACGCTGCAATGCCAAAGGTTTTGAGCATGTTCATGGGAAATCCCATGACTGTTATGATTTTCTTCTTATTTGCATTCGCAGCTATAATTATTGAAAGCAATCTTTCGGTTTACCTAGCACGATGGTTTATGACCCGTAAACTCATTCAGGGCAGGCCGTGGCTGTTTACTGCAACCATTCTTTTCGGCACCTATATTGTTGCCTTTCTGGAACAAACCACATCCTGCTTCCTGATGTGGCCCGCGCTGTACATCATCTTTAATTACGTAGGCTTTAAGAAAGGCGACTCCTATGTGTCCCTTATGATTGTCTATACCATGATGATGGCGCTGCTTTCTTTCGCGACCGATCCCATCAAAGGCGGTGCGTTTTATCTGCTGAGTAATATGCAGAACCTCGCCCATTCCGCACCAGAGCTGAATATCCAGCCTTTGAATCTCTCAATATATCTCCTCTTTGGATTTATTATTTCTCTCCTCTGCATTGGAGCGATGCTCTTCGCCATGCGTTTCATTTTCCGGGTGGATGTCTCCCCACTGAAAACGCTTGATGTCGAAATCTTGAAAAAAGACAAGCTTCCTCCTCTGACACTGAGGCACAAAATAATTGTTGGACTCTTTTTCTTCTATGCCCTGTGGCTGCTGCTGCCCGGCATTATTGGAAAAGATAATATGCTCGGAGCATTCCTGAGCGCAAATGCACTGTGCGGCACGCTGATCATTGTCTTCCTTGCGACGGCTATTCACCTGAAGGGTAAGCCCGTTGCAGACCTGACAAAGACCAACGCTGTGTTTCCATGGAAAACGTACTTCCTTGTGGCTGTAGCTTTCCTTCTGGGCGGAGCAATGACCTCAAAGGTGACCAACGTTTCGATTTTCATGGAGTATCTGCTGAGAGATTCTCTCTATGGCATGAGTTACACAACTCTGGGGATTGCAGTCATTGTGATTGGCATCGTTCTGACCAACTTCTTCAACTCTGTTGTGGCTGGCTTGGTCCTGTCTCCGGTTCTCCTCGCAATCTGTGATGCTTTTGGCTTTAGCTCTGGCCCCATTATGGCCTGCTTCTTCTACGTCGTGCTCATTGCAGCCGCGACGCCAGCTGCATCCCCATTTGCCGCAATTCTTTATGACAACAGTGAGTGGATTTCGACCAAGGACGTGGCAAAACACACCGTTATTGCCTCAGGAATCGTTGTTGCGGTCCTGATACTCGTCGGTCTTCCTCTCTCACAAATATTATTCAGCTAGGAGGATATCGTGAATTCATACGACGTAATTATCATCGGCGCTGGCCCTGCTGGCATGACCGCGGCAATTTACGCAGTTCGTGCAAACATGAAAGTTCTTATGCTGGACCGCCTCGCTCCCGGTGGTGCGATCATCAATACCAATGAGATCGAAAACTACACAGGACAGGGCGTCATTAGCGGTGCAGAACTCAGCATCAAGATGTTTGAGCACACCCAGCTTCTGGGCGTTGAGTTTGATTACAAGACTGTTCTTGAGATCGAAGATCGTGGCGAAAAGAAGATCGTGAAGTGCGAAGAGGACGGCACGGAATACGAAGCTTCTGCTGTGATTCTGGCAACCGGTACAGTTCCCCGCAAGCTCGGCGTTCCCGGCGAAGACCAGTTCACTGGTGCAGGCATTAGCTGGTGCGCAATTTGTGACGGCGCACAGTTCCGCGGCAAGGACGTTGTGGTTATCGGTGGCGGCAACTCCGCTGTTGAAGAGTCCATTTACCTCGCGGGTATCGTGAACAAGCTGACTGTTGTGACACTTTTTGATCTCACCGCAGATCCCAAGGCCTGTGACAAGCTCCGCGCTATGGAAAACGTCACGGTATATCCCTACCAGGATATCCTTGAATTTACTGGCGACACCAGCCTGAGTGGTGTGAAATTTAAGTCGACCAAGGAAGACGGCACAGAACGCTTTGTCGAGTGCGACGGTGTCTTCGAATACATTGGTCTCAAGCCATCTTCAGAGTCCTTTAGCGAGCTTGGTGTTTTGGACAAGTTCGGCTGCATCACCGTTGACGGTGAGATGAAGACCTCTGTGACCGGCGTGTTTGGTGCTGGCGACATTACGGCAAAACGCCTTCGCCAGGTCATTACCGCATGCTCTGATGGTGCTATCGCTGCAAACACCGCAGCTAAATATGTTGAAAGTCTCCGTGGATAGGAAGGGAAAAGAATCATGATTAAAGAACTGAACACCGCTGAATTTGATGCTCTGGACAAGACCGGCACCATGCTCGTGGAATTTTATTCCAAGACCTGTGGACCCTGTAAGATGCTTGCCTTTGTTCTGAAAGACATCGACAAGAACAATCCCGATTTTCCTATCTACACAATTGATTTTGATGAAAATCAGGAACTTAAAGAACGCTGTGGCGTCAAGGGCTTCCCGACTTTGCTGTTCATGAAGAATGGTGAAGAAGTCAGCCGCCTCGAAGGACTGAAGCAGAAACCCGCTATTGTTAAAGAAATCGAAAAGCTGAACGCATAGGGAGAAGTGAAATGACCAGAATGAACTATGTTTACGATGAGCATTTGGTAACCAAGCAGAACCGTGCAGAAAAGGCATTCCTTGCCGCTTTTGAAGCAGAAAAGCCTTGTTTGGCAAAAGCACACGTTATTGCCAATCCGTACCTGATTAACCCCCTGTGCGCTCTGATTCTCTTCAAGACTGAAGAAGAAGTCGAAGTGACCATGACCGTCCACGGCAAGCGCTACGAGCGTGAGAACCTGACTCACAGCTTCCCCAAGGGAACCAGCCACGCTATCCCGGTCATCGGCCTCTACGAAGATTTTGAAAACAAGGTGACTGTGGCGCTGTCCAACGGTGAGTCTCAGACCTTCTCCATCACCACTGGCGTGCTTCCCGAAGAAGTCTGCCGTTGCCTGAATGTCCACACTTCTCTGGACTACCTTGGCGACAACTTCATGTTCCTGTCTCCGGCTGGCAAAAATCTGCCTACCGCATACGACTACAAGGGCGACCTCCGCTGGATGCTGACCGTCAACACCATGTTTGACATCAAGCGCATTGCAAACGGCAACCTCCTGACTGGTTCTCACCGTTTCAGCAGAATGCCTTACAACTCTACAGGTCTGGTCGAGATCAACATGCTCGGCAAGATTCATAAAGAGTACCGTATGCCCGGCAACTATCACCACGATCAGTGGGAGATGGAAGACGGCAACATTCTGGCTCTCTCTCAGGACTTCACCACCGACACCGTCGAAGACATGCTGGTGCTTCTGGACAAGAACACCGGTGAAATCCTCAAGAGCTGGGATTACAAGAACTTCCTGCCTCAGGACGTTGCAGGCTCCGGTTCTCAGGACGCTCATGACTGGTTCCACAACAACGCAGTCTGCTACGACAAAAAGACCAACAGTCTTACGATTTCTGGCCGCCACCAGGACGCAATCGTTAACTTCGACTTTGATACCAGCGAACTGAACTGGATCATTGGCGATCCCGAAGGCTGGCCTCAGGAGATGGTCGACAAGTATTTCTTCACCCCGGTAGGCGATCTGGACAACTTTGACTGGCAGTACGAGCAGCACGCATGTGTTGTTTGCCCCAACGGTGACATCATGGCCTTTGATAATGGCCAGTACCGGTCCAAGAACAAAGAGAACTACATCGAAAACAGGGACAACTTCTCCCGGGGCGTCCGCTACCGCATTGATACTGACAAGATGGAGATCGAACAGATCTGGCAGTACGGCAAGGAACGCGGACAGGAGTTCTTCTCCCCATACATCAGTAATGTCGAATTCTATGAAGAAGGACATTACCTGATCCACTCTGGCGGTATCGGCTTTGAAGATGGCTATGCTGCAAAGGGTCTCGGCGCATTCCTTGATATGAAGGATCCTCGCGTTGAACTTCGTTCTGTAACCGTCGAAGAAAAAGATGGCGTTGTCCTGTACGAGCTGGAAGTTGAAGGGAACTTCTACCGTGCAGAAAAGCTGACTCCGTATCACGAAGGTGAAAACCTTGTGTTCGGCGAAGGCAAGCTGCTTGGCAACCTTGACGTTACTCCGACCTTTGACACGATTCCCGAACTTGACGAAGTCGCAGAGCTGCCCGCAGCAGAGCACGAGATTGAGCTGGAAGAAGACGAAGACCGTATGGTTTTCCACGGCAAGTTTGAAAAGGGCACTCTTGTCATGGTTCTTCTCGAAGGACCGGAAACCCACGGCTACTTTGTCAACACTGCTGCAGTGCACCACCTCGCAATGTGCTCCGGTGCCTTCCTCGAAGACGATAGCCGCGCTGTTAAGCTGAGCATCAGCAAAAATGGTCTTTGTGGAAAGTATGATGTCAAACTCATCATCAATGACCACAAGTACCCCACTGGTATTTCCATTTTCTGCTAGGTGATCAAACAAGAAGCACAGCAGGTCGCGTAGCCTGCTGTGCTCTATAAATGGAGTGAGTATGGAACTGAATTTATCTGGAAAAGTTGTCTTTGTGACTGGCGGCGGCAGAGGGATAGGTGAAGCTATTGCCCAGCAGTTCGTCAGGGAAGGCGCAACCGTTGTTATCGCGGACATTAATCCTGACCGCGCAAAGAGGACAATTGCAGCTCTTGGTCCCAACG
Organism: Desulfobaculum bizertense DSM 18034; assembly: GCF_900167065.1. Classification (NCBI taxonomy): domain Bacteria; kingdom Pseudomonadati; phylum Thermodesulfobacteriota; class Desulfovibrionia; order Desulfovibrionales; family Desulfovibrionaceae; genus Desulfobaculum; species Desulfobaculum bizertense. Next base: position 62,486 of record NZ_FUYA01000006.1, on the reverse strand, counting down.
CTTCATTTATAGAAATGGATGTGACCAGTGAAAGCTCTGTGACCTCTGCTGTAAACAAGGCTCTTCAGGATTTTGGAAAGATTGATGTGCTCGTTAACAACGCGGGCGTGAGCAATCGGGTCAAGCTGGAAGGCATGACATACGACGAGTTTGACCACGTGTTTAAGGTGAACATGTATGGCACCTTTTTGATGACCCGTGCAGTCATCAAGCACATGGCCGAGCGTAAGTCCGGCAAGATTGTGAACATTGCAGCCCAGTCTGGTGACAAGCCAATGCCCACGTATTCGCATTACAGCGCATCCAAGGCGGCAATCATCGCTTTTACCAGTGCTGTAGCGCAGGAGTACGCGGACTGCGATTTGAACATCAATTGCATTTGTCCTGGAGCCGTCGACACCAAGCTTTGGTCCAAGAACAATCTGGAGATCAATGGTGCCAAGGATGCGCTTTCGTTCCGCAAGGACATTGCGACTCGTTTCTCTCTTGGCCGTGCGCAGAAGCTTGAGGACATCGCCAACATGGCCTGTTATCTCGGCTCTGATCTCACCAAAAACATTTCTGGTCAGAAGTTTTTTGTAACAAGCTAGTCAGGTCTACGCGCCTTTAGTGCGTTTGGGCTGTGATTTTTTACCTCCGGTGAGCAAGGGGATTGCACTCCCCCCTGCACTCCGCATCGTGCGGGCGGGTATTTCTTGTTCACCATCCTGTCGTGCTCCATTCTGAGGAAGCTCCAACACCTTTAGAAAAAGCGCAGCAGTAAAGAAAAGAGGCAATGCAGAGTGATCTGTGTTGTCTCTTTTTTTGTGGGGTGCTGGGCGGGTCAAGATGTGTGTTTTCTGGGGCGGTGGGCGGGATAAGATGTCTGATTTTGAGGGCGGAGGGGAGGAAGAGAGGTATGTGTGATGTTGAGTGTGATGTGACGTGTGTCCCCTGGGGTGGTGGGGGGGATAAGATATATGGATGTGTGTTATGCGTCCCCGTGCGTTTGGCTGGGCTTTTTTACCTCCGGTGGGCAAGGGGATTGCATCCCCCTGCACCCTGCGTCGGGGGGAGAATTTGGGGTTGTGGGAAGAGGTGTGTGTCTACTGGGGGGGTGGGTGGGATAAGATGGATGTGTGTTATGCGTTCCCGTGCGTTTGGCTGGGCCTTTTTTACCTCCGGTGGGCAAGGGGATTGCATCCCCCTGCACCCTGCATCGGGGGAGGATTTGAGGGAGGAAGATGTGTGGGATAGGGAGGGTTATGTTTTTTGGGGGATCTTGCGTCTTTTTTTCTTTTTTTTCGTCTTAGAGGGAGAAACGTCTCTGTTCTCTACTGTCGTGGAGGACCAAAGAGGAGGAAAAAGAAATGTATGTTATGATTGATGGAAAGCGATTTGAGTTTATTGATTCTTCATTAAATATTGTGGAGGTTGCGAAGCAGGGAGGGCTTTCCTTGTTGGCCCCCTGTTACAGGGCCAAGAGGAAAAAAGGGTGTTGCAAGGCTTGTGTTGTCGAAATTAATGGTCAGCAGAGGTATGCCTGCGCCACCACTGCTGAGAATGGTATGGAGATTGTGGCAGACAGGCCTGATCTCCATGCTCTTCGACGAGAGCGTCTTGCTGAGTATAAAAAGAATCCTATGCAGGAGTGCACGGAGCATGGGGCGTGTAACTGTGTTTCGAGTGCGTGTTCAGATGGCTGCTGCTCATAGACGTGAGAAGGGAACCTGATATGCAAAAGAGGAAGAATATTTTCCCCTCAGTTCAAACAGAGGATGTCTGGGAGGAGTTTCGGGAGCGTCTTCTGATTTTTATCAAAAGACACGTGAGGGATGATGCCCTTGCTGAGGACATTTTGCACGATGTGTTCATAAAGATTCATAAGAATTTAGGCTCCGTGCGGGACGGCAAGGGGCTGAAAAGCTGGATGTATCAAATCACACGAAACACAATCATTGATTATTACCGGGGACGGGAGAAAGTCGCCGAACGACCACGTGAGTTTGTCGCAAAGGAATCTGGTTCTGATTCAGTGCTGGCGCTTCAGGATATTTCGCATTGTCTCCAGTCGCTTTTGGAGCATTTGCCTGAAAAGTATCGGGAAGCGGTTGTCGCGTGTGATGTCGAAGGCCGCTCCCAGAAAGCTTTTGCGGAACAGGCTGGCCTTTCTCTTTCTGGGGCAAAGTCGCGGGTTCAGCGTGGCCGGGCAATGCTCAAGGCATCACTTCAGCAGTGCTGTCAGTGCGAGAGCCTTGATCGAAAAGCGTTTTTGAGCTGTGCCTCGGATGTAGAGGAATGTGATTCCTGCTCCCCGAGCTGTGGAAAGCGTTTGCCTCGGTCTTCGTAGCGCGAAAGCAGGTAAAAAAAGCAACGAAAAAAGCCCTTACGACAGAGTCGTAAGGGCGTATTTTCTTATGGCGTCCCCAGGGGGATTTGAACCCCCGTCGCCTGCGTGAAAGGCAGGTGTCCTGGGCCGGGCTAGACGATGGGGACATCGTAAATGTCGTTGAGTCAATTGGCTGGCGAGCAAGGGATTGAACCTTGATTGCTGGGACCAGAATCCAGTGTCCTGCCAATTAGACGACTCGCCAACGCGGAAATGTGGATTTATGGTTTTCCCGCTTTCTTGTCAAGTCTCATAGAAAACTTTTTGAAATTTTTTTCTATGCAGAATGAGACAGTTTACGGGTGTTTTTCTTTAAGCGATTGATTTTACGACGGATTGTCTTTGCTTCGTGTGGAGAAACACTCAGCTTTTGTTCTCGCAGCTCCTGGATCTGTGCCTTAAGCTGGCGAATTTGTGGCTTATACGGATTAGCGTGTTCGCTTTCGGAGAGGCCCATCATGTCTTTGATTGTTCCAAGCAGAGTCTCTTTTTCCATTCCAGAGGCTCCGGTGATCTGAGGAAGCTCGTTAATTGCAAGCTCACGAAGTTCCTTCACGGTCATCTTTTCAAGTGGTTTCTTCAGCTGAATATTCAATTCTTCGCTCATTTTGAATCCTCCTTGTAATGATACCCTTGCGTCATAGAGCTGGCGCCACAGGATGAATCGTTTTCAGTTTTGAAGACGTTCACATATGCGTCGTAGCACTGGGCTATGGCCGACCCCGGCTCAAAGTTGGGGCGCTTGCTCCCCAGCGTCTGAGGCCGGACAGGCTTGATGCGCGGCGCAGGTGCGACCTTATTCTCAATTGTGTCTAAGGTCTTGCGATCTCTTATCAATTCGGCAATCACCTTGTCAAAAACAGGTTGACCAAGATACTCGTTGACTTGATAGAGAATAAGCGGACAGGAGTAGGTCACATTCTGCATGGCCATGGAGTCATCGACTCCAAGAATCAGAATGCGTTTCCGGTGACCTATGGGACGGGCAGTGAGCGCAATGTCTTCGTCGACAATGCGCGACCAGTTGCGCCAAAGCTTTCGAAATCGGCGCTGCATTCCGTCCGGGTCGTGTTTTTTTAGTAAGGCCCCGAGGGTTTGTCGCAAATCATGCATGGACCCTATACTCCTCTCGCAAAATTGCCGGTTTTCCAAAAAATACCGTATTTCTTTTTTTGGGGTGTAACTCGTGCGATACACCAGTCCGGCAACACTTCTTTCTCTAGCAGTTTTGCCCTGCTTTGCAAAACCTAAACCTCACCTGGGGATTTTCGGCCCGCTTATTGCTACTTTTCTGCTATCGTGAAAAAGTCTGTCGAAGCTTTGACAGATTCTGGAGGAAGCCATGCCGGGAAAATTCCGCTTTAAGCTTCAGCGGGTTCTGGACTACAGGCTTCAGCTCGAAGAGCAGGCCAAGATGGAGCTGGCAAAAGCGCTGGCTGCGCACAGGCAGAAATCAAGGCAGCTTGACGAGCTGCGAGACACGCTGTCCGCGCACTTGGCGTCTCTTGATGGCAAGGCACAGGTCGCCTCTGGTGAGCTGTGGCTCTGGAGGAACTACAAGCGTCGGCTGGAACAGGATATCTATCTGGCTGACCGAGAGCTGTTCCAGTGCGCAAAGCGGGTTAACCGCTGTCGTCAGGACCTTATTGGAAAGGCAAAAGAAAAGAAGTTGCTGGAACGTCTTCGCGAAACGCAAAAAAAGACCTTCCTGCACGAAGAAAATATGCGAGAACAGAGGGAATCTGATGAAATGGCCACGATTCGCTACACGTCTGGGACTTTGTAAAATACTCAAAGGCATCATGGCGCTTGCCTGCCTGAAAATCTGTTTGCTGGCTTTTTTAGGCTGGCAGGCGGTTCTCACTGGACCTGTGCATACAGATATGGCACCCAAGGCCACTCAGACGCTGGCACAACTGGCTGTTGATGGGCCTTCTGTTGCGCATGCTCAGGCCGAGAAGACTCCGGCTCAAGAGCCTGCCGCAGTTCCTGCCCCTGCCGCGCAAAAGAAAAAGGTGGAGAACACAACGCCTCTTGGGCGCGAAGCCCTCATGGACAAGCAGGAAGAGCTGAATCGCCGTGAGCGAGAGCTGAAAAAGCTGGAGCGAAAGATTTCCCGCGATATGGCCGAGCTTCAAAAGACTCGCCAGCAGCTTCAGCAGATGCTCAAAGACGCCAAGGCTGTGAAGTCTAAGAAAGAACGACATCTTGTTGAAGTGTTCTCCAACATGAAAGCAAAGCAGGCCGCTCAGGTGCTGCAAACCATGAACGAAGAACAGGCAGTCAATATTCTGTCAGGCATGCGTGGCCGTCAGGCTGGCGAGATTTTGACATTCGTCGAAGCTCAGAAAGCCGCCCGCTTGGCCGAAAAGCTGACTCGCCTCCAGGTTCCATTTGAATAAAAGATGAAACGACTTCAGCTTACCCTCGCCTATGACGGCACAGCATACTGCGGCTGGCAAATTCAGGCTGGCCGCAGCGATCAGCCTACCATTCAGGGAGAGCTGGAAAAGGTCTTGGCCCGCCTCTGTGGAGAAACAGTGCGGGCACATGGCTCTGGACGTACAGACGCTGGCGTGCATGCCCTTGAGCAGGTCGTGCACGTCGATATTCCAGACAGCAAGACCCAGATAACCTTTCGCCGGGCACTCAATGCCCTGCTTCCGGACGACATAGCCTGCATCTCCGCGCGCATTGTCCCCGACGCCTTCCATTCCCGCTATTCTGCACTGTCAAAGACCTATGCGTATACCCTGTGGCTCGAAAACGCGTTTCTCCTGCCGCAGCGCCGCGCCTTTGTCTGGAAGACTGGTCCGCTTAACATGCAGGCCATGCAGGCTGCCGCTGCATTCTTTTGTGGCGAGCATGATTTCTGTTCCTTCCAGAATGTGGGTACCCCGGTCAAAAGCACGGTTCGCAATCTGACAGCACTTCGCTTTGATCCGGGCCAGACTGCGCATGAGTGCGTGGTGCGCCTTTCTGCCAACGGCTTTCTTAAGCAGCAGGTCCGCAACATGCTTGGGCTGCTCGTTGCCATTGGGCGAGGGCAGTATGAACCAGAGGTTGTTGAACGTGCCCTGGCTGCTCAGGACCGCCGCGCCATTGCCTACCAGACCGCTCCAGCTCAGGGACTCTGTCTTGAGCACGTGGAGTATCCTGCTCTCGATACCCTGTAGAAAGACGGCTGTTCTCTGGCATGGATTCCGTGCTAAAAAGACAGGTGGGCTTTCGGCAAATGGTGACAAAGCCTAAAGGAGTCGATAGACCCTTGCGAGCGGGAGATGCCGCAAATATTTTTTAGGTGAAAGAAGGATACACATGGCCAAACCGAGACCGCTTTCCGTCAAAAGGCTCCGGGCGGAGCTTGCCCCGGAAAAAATTCCGTATGCAGACAGCAGGGAAATCCCCGATTCTGCCAAGATTCAGAGTTCGCAGCCGCGCGCATTTCGTGCTCTGGAGCTTGGGCTTGCCATCAAAGACACGGGCTATAATATTTTTGTCGCTGGTGAAGCGAATCTTGGCCGGACCTATCTGGTCCGCAGGTTTCTGGAACCACGTGCCAAGGCTCGACCTTGCCCTCGTGATTTGGCCTATGTGTTTAATTTTTCTGATCCAGACCGCCCGCGCATCCTGTCGCTTCCTCCCGGAGACGCGAATGCGCTGAGAAAAGGTCTGGATACCGCCCTTGCTGCTATCCGGAAGGAAATTCCTGAACGCCTTGAGCAGGAGTCCTTTGCCCGAAAAACAGAAAGCCTGCTCAGAACCTTTCAGAACAAGAAAGAAGATCATCTGCGCGACATGGAACAGAAAGCCAGCACGCAGGGCTTTGAGCTGGAAGTTGACGAACAGGGGCAGCTGACTCTGTATCCTCTGGTTGAAGGCAAGGTCGTGTCCGAACTGGATTACGACAAGCTCGATAGTGCGCTGCGTTCCAGCCTCAAGAAAAAAGGCGATGAAATTCAGACCGAGCTTGCTCAGGACCTGCGGCAGATTAGCCGGGAAGAAAAAGCGTATCAGTCTGAACTGGATGAGCTGACTCTGGGCATGATCCGTGGGGTTCTGGATACCCACCTGACGCCTATTGAAGAGAAGTACGCTGCCGAAGAAAGTATCGTGGAATTTCTCAAGGAAATTCGCGAAGACGTGGTGGAAAATCGCGACAAGTTTTTGCCGCAGCCTGCACAGGCCGCCTCTCCGCTCGCCTTTGCCGCAGATGCTGGGCAGGATGATTTTTTCTATCGCTATACCCTGAGCCGTTTTGTGGACAATTCCGAGACGGATGGTGCACCGGTGATTTTTGAAAATCACCCCACCATGACGAATCTCTTGGGATGCATTGAGCGCCAGTCTGAACTGGGTGCCCTGTACACAGATTTTACCCTGATTAAGGCCGGTGCCCTGCACCGTGCCAATGGCGGTTTCCTTGTGCTTCGGGTGGAAGACCTGATGCAGGAAGCTGATGCATGGGATGGCCTCCTGCGTGCCCTTCGTGCTGGCAAAAGCAAGATTGAAGACTCACAGGAGCCGGGAATTTCCCGGACCAAGGGCATTGAGCCTGAGCCTGTCCCGCTTGACGTCAAAGTACTGCTCATCGGGACTGATGAAATGTACGAGAGCCTGCTGACGCTGGACGACCGTTTTGGCAAGCTTTTCAAGCTCAAGGCACACATGCAGGATGCCGTGGACAGGACCGCAGCCAATATTAAAAATTATATTCTGACGCTGGGACGCATTATTTCTGATTCCGGTCTCCTGCCCTTTGATCGCGAGGCACTGGCCGGGCTGGTGGATTACTCCTCCCGAATGGTCGAGGACCAGAAGAAAATGTCTCTCCAGCTTCCGCTGGTGCGTGAGCTGATGATTGAAGCCTCTGCCCTGAGCGTTGTCGAGGGCAGAAAGCTTGTCACCCGCGAGACGCTGGACAAGGCTCGTGCTGACCGAAATTTCCGCTCCAATCTCTATGAAGAAGAGTTTATGGGCGACTATGACCGTCAGCTCATCAAGGTTGCCACCACGGGCGAAGCCGTGGGCCGGGTCAACGGTTTGGCCGTGACCATGTATGGCGACTATGAATTTGGTCTGCCGCATCAGATTGCCTGCACCGTTGGCGTTGGGCATGGCGGCATCATGGACCTTGAGCGTGAAGCTGAGCTGGGTGGTCCCATCCATACCAAGGGTATGATGATTCTCAAGAGCTACCTGCTTCGCCTTTTTGCGCAGGACAAGCCTCTGGTTCTGACCGGAAGCCTCTGCTTTGAGCAGTCCTATGTTGAAGTTGATGGAGACTCGGCTTCTGGTGCTGAACTCGCATCACTGCTTTCTGCTCTGTCTGGTGTGCCGATCAAGCACAGCCTCGCCTTTACTGGTGCTGTGAGCCAGTCTGGGGCTATTATGGCTGTTGGTGGCGTTAACCGGAAGATTGAAGGCTTTTTTCAGGTCTGCCGCCGTCGCGGACTGACCGGAGAGCAGGGCGTGCTTTTGCCCAAGGACAACGTGATTCATCTCATGCTGAGTGATGATGTTGTCGAAGCCGTGCGGCAGGGAATGTTCCATATTTACCCGGTCGAGAGCATAGATCAGGCTCTCGAAATCCTCACGGATATTCCAACCGGAACCCGGCGGGCTTCTGGGAAGTTCCCCTCATCTTCACTGTATCACCGGGTTGACCGTCGGCTTGCTGAGCTTGCGGAACTTGCTGCAAAACAGGCGGACGAAGAGTAACGAAGTTTTTTATGCGTGTGTTTCTGTAAATGAAATCAAACGCCTCTGTATGACAAATGCTTCCATTTTATGGGAAGTGCACGCCATGCAGAGGCGTTTTTCGTTGTACTGCGCTTGACCCGCCTGTCTGTATAGCATATTTGGTTATCTCAATATGCGAATATTACACTTCTCCAAAGCACTGTCTGACGAGACTCGTCTTCGTCTGCTTCGGGTCCTTTATGACTTCGAGCTGAGTGTGGGCGAGCTTGTGGAGGTTCTGCAACTCAAGCAGTCACGCATTTCCCGGCATCTCAAGATACTTTCTGAGGCTGGGCTACTTGTGTCACGGCGTGATGGTCAGTGGGTCTATTACCGGGCCACTGAGTCTGGCGCTGCGGGTGAGTACCTGAGTCTGCTTGATGAATTTATTACTGGCGAAGCTGCCTTGCAGGAGGACGCTGACGCTGCGGCCCAGTGTGTTGCCGCCCGTCGGCAGGAAACTGCGGAGTTTTTTGGAGCCATTGCCGAAGACTGGTCACAGCTGAGGCAAAAGACTCTAGGCGGCCTGCGAGTGGAAGAGCTGGTCTTGTCGCGGATGGAGAGTGTACGATGCGCCGTAGATCTCGGCTGCGGAACCGGAGAGCTGCTTGCCAGCCTCGCGCACAAAGCAGCCCGTGTGATTGGCGTTGATAATTCTCCCGAGATGCTGGCAGAAGCGCACCGTCTTTTTGGTGAGCACGCCGAAGCCAGTGGTCGGGTGAGTCTCCGGATTGGAGATCTGGAGCATTTGCCCCTTGCAGATGGCGAGGTGGATTTTGCAGTGATGTGTTTGTCTCTGCATCACCTTGCTGCCCCGCGAGAGGGCATTTCAGAAGCGTTCCGCGTGCTGTCGCATTCGGGGCGTTTTGTGCTTCTTGACTTCGAGAAGCACGAGGAAGAGTCCATGCGAACAGAGTCCGGCGACCGCTGGCTTGGTTTTGCGCCCGAGGTGGTGCAGGCATGGCTCAAAGGCATTGGGTTTGAGATTGCCCACGAGGACCGGCTGCCATTGCCCTCCGGCTTGGTGTTGCGGGTTTTTGAGGCGTTGAAACGATAATTCTGGAGGAAAGACAAATGGCAGACGTAAAGCCCCTTGAGCAGAATCTTCCCTACAAGGTGAAAGATATTCAGCTTGCTGATTTTGGTCACAAGGAAATGCAGCTCTCCGAGCGTGAAGTCCCCGGTCTTATGGCCCTCATCGAGCAGTACGGCGACGAAAAGCCCCTCAAGGGCTTCAAGGTCACAGGCTCTCTGCACATGACCATCCAGACCGCTATGCTCATCAAAACCCTGCACGCCCTTGGTGCAGACATCCGCTGGGCATCCTGCAATATTTTTTCAACTCAGGACCACGCTGCTGCTGCAATCGCAGAGTCCGGCATGGCCAAGGTTTTTGCCTGGAAGGGTGAGTCTCTGGAAGAGTACTGGTGGTGCACGGAAATGGCTCTGACCTGGCCTGACGGTTCCGGCCCGGATCTCATCGTTGATGACGGTGGTGATGCAACCCTCTTCATCCATCAGGGTGTTAAGGTTGAGCAGAACCCCTCTCTCGCCGAGAAAAGCTACGATGTGAAGGAATTCCAGATCATCATGGATCGCCTTGCTGCGAGCGTAAAAGCCAACCCCACCAAGTGGCAGAACATTGCCAAAAAAATTCGTGGCGTTTCCGAAGAAACCACCACGGGTGTGCATCGTCTCTACCAGATGCAGGAAAAGGGCGAGCTGCTTTTCCCCGCGTTCAACGTCAACGATGCTGTAACAAAGTCCAAGTTCGACAACCTGTATGGTTGCCGCGAGTCTCTGGCTGACGGCATCAAGCGGGCCACTGACATCATGATCGCAGGCAAGGTTGTTGTGGTCATCGGTTACGGCGACGTCGGCAAGGGCTGCGCCCAGTCCATGCGCGGCTTTGGTGCCCGTGTCATCGTTACCGAAGTTGACCCCATTTGTGCGCTTCAGGCCGCAATGGAAGGCTACGAAGTGACCACAATGGAAGAGGCCGCTTCTCAGGGCGACATCTTTGTGACCTGCACCGGCAACTACCACGTCATCACTGGCAAGCACATGGAGATGATGAAGAACGAGGCTATTGTCTGCAACATTGGTCACTTCGACAGCGAAATCGAGATGACCTACCTTGAAGACAATCCTGACTGCTCCTGCCTGAACATCAAGCCTCAGGTCGACAAGTGGACTCTCAAGAATGGCCGCAGCATTTTGGTGCTCGCCGAGGGCCGTCTTGTGAACCTTGGCTGCGCAACTGGTCATCCCTCTTTCGTGATGTCTGCAAGCTTCACCAATCAGGCTCTTGCTCAGCTTGACCTCGCCAAGAATGACTACGAGCCACAGGTTATGATTCTTCCCAAGAACCTTGACGAAGAAGTTGCACGCCTGCACCTCGGCCGTCTTGGTGTAAAGCTTGATACCCTGACGCAGGAACAGGCTGATTACATTGGTGTTCCCGTAGAAGGCCCCTACAAGCCCGATCATTATAAATATTAATATTCAGGAGCGTAAGCTCCTGATTGTCTTTGCATATTGCAGCCCTGACGCCCCGCTCACAGAGTGGGGCGTCTTGCGTTGTGTTGTGCTTTCATGTACACGGCGCTGGCATTTTGCATCACGCACCAGTCCAGACTATCTTTTGTCTGCAAAGACTGGCACAAAGAGCAAGACACACCTAACAAAATGCTCACGTCTTGTTTTTGGAGGAAACATTGCGGGATATTACGTATTCTGTGCCGTGGAATGTGGGTCTCATTACTTTTGGTACTGCATTGTTTGCTTTTGGCATCAAAAGCATTGCTGTACCACATGAGTTTATTTCTGGAGGCATTTCAGGCCTCGGACTCCTGATCTACTATTTTTCAGGCTGGCTTAGCCCTGGGCAGTGGATTCTTTTTTTGAATCTTCCCATTTTTGTTTTGGGCTGGTTTTTTGTCAGCCGCCGTTTCTTCATGTACAGCCTGTATGGCGCTGTCATGGTCAGTTTTTTTGTGGAGTTCATTCCGTGGACTCTCCCCATTCATGACTCATGGCTCGCGGCACTTGCCGCAGGCTCAGTGTATGGCGCTGGAGTTGGCATTACCTTTCGTTCTCTTGGTTCGACAGGCGGCACGGACATCGTTGCCGTGGTTCTGAATCAGAAGTATAACCTCCGCATTGGTTCGGTAAATTTTGCCTTTAATCTCGCGCTGTTTGCAGCCAGCATGATGTTCATGGAAATGGACCGTGTTCTGTATTCCCTCGCGACCGTGTACATCTCCGCGCAGGTTATGGAATACTTCATCGGTATGTTCAGCCAGCGGAAAATGGTGCTCATTATTTCCGAGCGGCCCGAAGATATTGCTGCTGCGGTGTTGAAAGATTTGCACCGGGGCGCGACTTATCTGTACGGGCGTGGAGCCTACTCTGGGAAGCGTAAGCGTATTCTGATGGTCGTCGTGAACAACATGCAGCTCAAGCGTCTTGAGGAAAAGGTGTACACCATTGACCCCTGCGCGTTCACCATTGTCGAGAATCCTTTGAATGTGTTGGGGCACAACTTTTCAAAACGAAAGGTCTACTAGCGTGCTCCCCCCACTTGCTCTCTTGACGGACTTTGGCCTAAGCGACCCCTATGTCGCTCAGATGAAAGCGGTTTTTCTTTCTCAGTGTCCCGATGCACGCATTGTGGACATCAGTCACGACATCACGCCTTTTCATTATGAACAGGCAGGTTTTTTTCTCGAAGCATCTCGAAAGCATTTTCCGCAGGGCACGGTGTTTGTCGCCGTTGTCGACCCCGGTGTCGGCTCGCCCCGCAGCATTGTTTTGCTCGAAAAAGCCGGGCAGTCCTTTCTCGCACCGGACAACGGGCTTTTGAGCCTCGTTCTCTCCGCCCCCGGTGTTGCGACTGCCTATTCGTGTCCTGTTGGTGCAGAAGCCAGTCACACCTTTCATGGGCGTGATGTGTTTGCTCCTCTCGCTATTCGTCGCCTTTTGGGAGAGCCGCCAGAGCATTTGGGCATCCCTGTGCCCCTTTCTTCTCTTATGCAGGAGGACTGGGCACGCGTGGAGCAGGATTCTCAGGCACAGACGCTCACAGCTCGGGTTCTGCACATTGACCGCTTTGGCAACACTGTTTTGAACCTGAGCGCTACGGACTGGAAGACCTCGCTTTTTCAGGCTGCAGCGGTACAGCTTCGCTCTCTTCAGGCGTCTGTCTCCTTACGTTGCGTCAGGGTATACTCTGAGCTTCAGGCGACCGAAATCGGTGTGCTCGAAGGAAGTCAGGGCTTTTTGGAACTCGCCGCAAATCAAATCTCCGCAGCCGAAATTTTGGGCCTCTCCTGTGGCGATACCGTAACTCTGGCCCTGTCTGAGCGCGCATGAAATTTCTGATTGATTCCTTTACCGCCTGTCTCGGTTTTTTGACCCGGCTTGCCCCCCCTCGCATGTATGAGAATCACGTTTTCGCTGCCGCGATGTGGTGGTTTGGCGTTGTCGGTCTTATTCTCGGAACGCTTTTGGTTACGCCTTTTGCCGTTGGCGTTTTACGCGGGCAACCGTGGATTCAGGCCTGGCTTCTCCTTGGCGGCTCTTTGACTCTGACTCGTGGGCTTCACTGGGATGGCTGGGCAGATTTGTTTGACGGCTGGGGCAGCAATGCCACTGGTGACCGTTTTTGGGAGATCGTTAAGGATAGCCGCAATGGAGCCTTTGGCGTTATTGCCCTCATTATGGGCCTTTCCGGTCAGCTGCTTCTCATGCATCAGCTCTTCGCCGCGCAGGCTTACGGCTTTATCTTTTTCGCCTTTATCTTTGGGCGCGCGATGTGTGTGTTCACCGCCTATCTTGGGCGGAAGATGACCCGCCCCGGCCAAGGCAAGCTTTCTATGGATGGCGCAACAACCCCTGTTGCTCTTTTTCATCTTTGCATGGTTCTTTTCTTTGCCTGGATCCTCGGTGGATGGCGCTATGTCCTCCCAGTTCTTTGTCTCGGCGCAATCGGCCTCACAGAACTTTACTCCCTCGGCCGGAAGCACGGCGCTATGAATGGCGACTTTCTCGGCGCTGCCGTTATCTGGGGCGAACTCTCCGCTATGCTCGCAGGTTGCATTGCCCTGAATTTCACCGGGTTGGTATTTTTTTAGTTTTTTATTGGGGCGCTGCCCCAAGCCCTGCAAGGGCTTTGGGGTGGGTGGGTTTACGAGACCCTGTCTCGTGCTCTGCAAGGGGCGCCGCCCCTTGACCCCGCCCAAGGACGAGGCCCTTGGGAATCCCGATTTCGCCCGAAATAAAAGGGGCCGGATGAGTGAAAGCCGTTGGCTTTCCCCTTCATCCGGCCCCTTTTTTTCGGCCTAATTAACTGGGCGTGTGTTCTTTTTCTTTGCGCTCTAACCCTTTCTTTTTGAACGCTCGCGTTCAAAAAAAAATGGTGGCAACGCACGGGGTAGAGAAAGAAGCTCTCGACGTTATGCCCAACAAGTTTAAAAGCCGTGCAAGCGAAGCTTGCACGGCTTTTAAACTCGATGAGGATACGTAAGGGAATCATTCCCTTACGCGGGGGTTTGGGGGCTGGCCCCCAATTCATCCCACCCACCCATCCATCCAGCGCTAACACGCTGGGGATGGCTCCCAATTCTAAAATAAGCTCCATAACATACGGGTGCCGACGATAAAGAGGAGGACGGCGAAGATTTTTTTCAAGGTACCGACGGGGAGTGAGTGAGCGAGTTTTGCACCGATGGGTGCGGTGACGACGCTCATGCAGACGATACCGAGGAGGGCGGGGATGTAGATGTATCCGATGGTCCAGTCTGGTCGACCTTCGACGCCGAGGCCATTGAGGAAGTATCCGAAGGAGCCAGCGAGGGCGATGGGGAGTCCGATGGCGGCAGCGGTTCCGATAGCCTTGTGGATAGCGACATTGCACCAGGTGAGGAAGGGGACGGAGAGGGTTCCGCCGCCGATACCGACGAGGCTGGAGATAATGCCGATACCGTTGCCAACGCCAAAGATGCCAGCGTTACCGGGCAGTTCGCGAGTAGCCTGGGTCTTTTTCCCTGTGAGCATTCGGTACGAGACGAAATAGAGGAAGATGCCGAAGAAGCCTTTGAGGAAATTGGTTGAGAGCTGGGCTGCGACCCAGGTGCCGATAAAGGTACCGAGCAGGATACCGGGGGTAATGCGCCAAAAGACGCGCCAGTCAACGGCGCCGTGGGCGTTGTGAGCGCGCATGCTGGAGATGGAGGTAAAGATAATTGTAGCGAGGGAGGTACCGAGAGCCATGTGCAGAATATGCTCGTGGGGGACGCCCTGCCATGTGAAGGAGAAGGTGAGAAGGGGGACGATAACGAGTCCACCGCCAATACCGAGCAGTCCTGCAAGGACGCCAGCAAAGGCACCGAGGACAAGGTACAAAAGCAAAGAGGTCAGCATCGCAAACTCCTCATGGGGGTAAAAAAAGGCAGACCAAGTGGTCTGCCCTGTAAAATCGTTTTATTTTGTCATCCCATACAGGATGTGGCGACCTACCGAATCGATAGTTTGGCAACCCGTGAGCACCATTGCCTGGGTGAGTTGTGCCGTGAGCTGGTCAATAAAGGCTTCGACACCTTCCTGCTCACCGCCAACGGCAGCCTGCGAGAAGGGGCGGCCAATCATGACGAGCTCGGCACCGAGGGCAATCATTTTGAGCACGTCGACGCCATCACGAACTCCGCCGTCGACGATGATACAGATTTTGCCTTTGACTGCGTCGGCAATGGCGGGGAGGACTGTAGCAGTTCCGGGTGCGTGGTCCAGAACGCGGCCACCGTGGTTGGAGACGACAATAGCGTCTGCGCCGATTTCAATGGCTTTTTCTGCCTCGTCGACAGTCATGACGCCTTTGAGAATAAATTTTGCGCCCTTTTCGTGAACCATATCAATGATCTTTTTCAGTTCAACAGGGGGCTTTGGCGAGACCGGGCGGCCCATCTTGCGCAGGGTGATAAGCCCTGCCGCGTCGACGTCCATGCCGTAGATCTTTGCGCCAGTGGAGAATGCCAGATCGAACTTTTCTTTGAGTTCGGCGCCATCCCAGGGCTTAATGAATGGGATGCCGTGACCGTCGAGCTTTTTGACTCCTCCCATTGCAGCATCAACAATAAACGGGGGAACACCATCGCCCGTGGCACCAATGATGCCGCGAGATTTGCAGCCACCAAGGACTGCGTCGATGTATGCGTCTTCGCTGATTGCTCCGCCCATGTTGAAGCTGACGCCACCAATGGGTGCAGCCATCACCGGCAGGGAAAGATCAAGCCCGAGTGCCTTTGTGGAGGTATCGGGTTCCGTTGCGTCGTGTAGCAGTCGCATGTTGAGCTGTACTGCCTTGAGCGCGGTCACATTGTTGCGAAATGCGACTCCCGTACCAAGACCACCCATGCCCGGAACTTCTCCTGAGCATGCTCGACCGTCGCAGATGGGGCACATACGGCAGTACCCTTTCATCCGTTCCTTTGCGGTCTTCCGAACGTCCTTCATGTCCATTCTGGATCTCCAATGCGTTTAATGAAAACTAGCCGAGATTCTCTCCCGGGAAGAGGAGACGGGCAATAAGCCTCAGGTGATTGCGCATGGCCTTTTTGGCCCCTGTCGCATCACCAGATGCAATGGCCCGCAAAACGTCTTTGTGTGCCTGCATGGAAGAGGAACGGCGCTCAACAGAGTTCAGCGTCTCGTCGCGGCTCTCACGCAGGGCATCTCGTATGCGCTCAATGACATCGTCCAAGAGCTTGTTGCCGCTCAGGCGTGCCAAGATTGCATGGAATTCTTCGTCAAGAGAAATGCCTGTTCCGCCACCATAAATGTCTTCTTCCTGGCGCCGAATCAGGTCCTCAAGTTTGACCAGATCTTGCTGGCGTGCATTCTGCGCTGCAAGTGCCGCAATAGATGGCTCCAGTATGAGCCGGAGTTCCAGCACGTCTCGCAACTGCTGGCGACCCTGCGCCATGCGAGAGGCTAACCCCTCCAGAAAATCACGGCCCTTATGCGCCTTTACAAAGGTTCCGCAGCCAGGGCGACTCTCAAGTATGCCCTGCTCTGACAGTACACGAATTGCCTCGCGTACCGAGTTTCGCGATACTCCAAATGCCTCCGCAAGACGACGCTCAGGTGGAATTTTGTCTCCAGCTTCAAGCTCGCCCGATTCCAGCATCTCATTGATGCGGCGGACTATGTGCTCGTACACAGTTGCACGCGGTATCGTTACATCTGTCTTAAATGCCGAGAGTGGTATGCGTTTTCCTGCCATAGCTAATCCTCGCTATAATTGGTTGGACCAAAGTACCAAGAAATTCGCAGGTGTCAAGCGCTGCGTATGCAGTTTTTTTCGTAAATAAAATAAGCATGATACAGGCTTTCTCTTTTATAAACACCTTGGTATTATTGAGCTTTTTTTCTGGTGATTTGGTCGACAATTATAAAAAAATTGGTCCTGTAGCTGCTTCCTTTTCCCCTTGGTCCGCGCTTTGAGTAGCTCGAACAGTGGCAGCCTTCCCTTACTCTTTTGTATTTTTTTACTTTGTATTGCGCCTATTTGCTAGGCAAAAATCCCTTTGACCGCCACATACCCCTGAAGTCGGGTTGTGTAGGGTAGGGTGTTGGGGGGGGAAGTTGGGGGCCTGCCCCCAAACCCCCGCGTAAGGGAATGATTCCCTTACGTATCCTCATCGAGTTTGAATTCCATCCACGCTTCGCGTGAATGGAATTCAAACTTGTTGGGCATAACGTCGAGAGTCTCTTTCTCTTCTGCGAGTTCGCCACCATTTTCTTTTTGAACGCGAGCGTTCAAAAAGAAAATAAGTGCGGCAGAAAAAGGCAAAAGAACACGCATTCGGGAAACGCCACTAGGCCGAAAAAAAGGGGACCGAAATGGAGAGGAGAGCGTAGCTCTCATCACATTTCGGTCCCCTTTTATTTCGGGCGAAAGCGGGATTCCCAAGGGCCTCGTCCTTGGGCGGGGTCAAGGGGCAGCGCCCCTTGCAGGGCTTGGGACAGCGTCCCAATAAAATACCCACCCGCCCGGCGCCCCTTGCAGAGCACGAGACAGAGTCTCGTAACTTTCGTTTATGCAATCTGAATTTTTTCAAAACTCATGTCGTTGAGGTCGAACAGGAGCATGCGGTTGTCGAGGGCTGGAGCCTGCCCTGCGAGGATGCGCATGACTTCGGCAGCCTGAAGACTGGCGGCGGTGTAGACCGCTGGTACGGGCGTGCCGAGCGAGTCCTCTGCGGCGGAGCCGGAGCCAAAAAAGCTGGCTGGCCCGGGCTGCCCGGGGAGCACAGTTGCGACGTAGCCAGAGAAGCCCGCCATTCCGGCAGTCACGAGGGGGATGTTGAACTCAGTGGCGACGTCCTGCAAAAGCTGCCGGTTGTCGAGGCCGCCGAGGGCGTCGACAAGGACAGAGGCGCCGTGACACATGGCGCGTAGCGAGTCCTCTGTGACAAACTCAGCATGCGCGGCACAGTCAATGGCGGGATTGATGGTTACGACGCGCAGACTGGCAGAACGGGCCTTTGAGAGGCGCACCCGCTGCGAGGAAGAGAGAAGCTGCCGGTTGAGGTTGCTTTCCTCAAAACTGTCCCCGTCCGCGGCCTCAATGTGGCCGACACCCATGCGGGCAAAAGCCTCGATGAGGAGACCGCCGAGACCACCGAGACCAACAAGCGCGAGCTTGGAGGAGAGCAGATTAATTTGTCCCTGAATGTCGATGCTGTTGAAATTGCGAACATAGTGCTCTGGGATGACACCAGCGGCGAGAGCGGCAAGCTCGACTTCGCGAAGCGGGGCATTTTCGCGGCTTGAGATCTCCTCGGCGATAAACATGCTGAGGCTGAGATACTCCGTGCCGTCTGCCATCTTTGAGGGGACGCCAAGCTGCCGTGCCTGCGTCCCGAGTAGATCAATGCTGCCCATATCAACCTCCACCAACGGCGGGGAAAAGGCCGACGCGGTCGCCATCCTGAATGGTCGCAGAGTCTTTGACGTGCGTGCTGTTGATGAACATGATTTTGACCTCTTCGCGCTCAATGCCGAGGAGTTCAATGAGCTGGGCGACAGTGATGCCGTCGGGAACCTCAAAGTTTTCTGGTTCCTTGGGGTCAAAAGTGCTGAGGGTGGCAAAACATTTGACGTTGATCTTCATAGGCTCTCCGTGAGTCCTGAAGGGTTGGCGAAAAAGGGAGAAAAGGCGCGCTGGCAAAAGCTGGCGCGCCTGCTGCTTTATTCGGGAAGGCCCATACCGGGCTGCATTTCCTGCCCGGTGAGGTCTGTTTCGTAGCCACCAAGAGACTGAATGCGCTCTTTGAATGCGTCTGTCCTGATGGTCTCCAGAACGGCTTGCACGCGCGGGTCGCTGAGATGCTGACGCGGGATCAAGAGATCATAGCGCTCGCGGGCGAGGGGCACAAAGCCAAGATTGAGAGCCTTGGCTGCGGCCATGATGCCGAGACCGCAGTCCGCTGCACCACTCAGGACGTTAACGGCTACGGCCATGTGGGTGAATTCTTCCTTGTCATAGCCTTTGACCTGCGAGGGAACGATGTCGTTCTGGGAAAGATGCCAGTCGAGAAGGATGCGGGTGCCTGCTCCACGCTGCCGGTTGATGAACTGCACATCGTCACGGACGAGATCCGTTACGCCCTGAATGTTTTTGGGGTTGGACGCGGCAACAATGAGACCCTGATGCCGAATGGCAAGGTTGATGAGCACAACGTCGGCGTCGGGAAGATACTTGCTGATGAAGGGCGCATTGTAATCGTTGGTGTCGGGATCAAACAGATGAGTCCCTGCCATGTGACAGGCGCCATTCTTGACGGCCATGAGGCCGCCCATGCTGCCAACGTGGGTGGAGGCAAGATGAATGGGGGTGTCGCGTCCCATGAGGGCATCTGCAAGCAGATCGACAGTGTTGTCATGGCTGCCAACAACGACGAGGGTCTGCTCAAGACTCTCGCGGGGGACGAGAAGAGAGGCAGGAAGCGTCTGGCCCTGATTAATGCCCTCAGAGTTGGCGGGGATGCGGCAAATGCCCTGCGCCTTGGTCATGGTGGTAATCATGCCAGCGCCACGAGAGAGGGGCGTCGCAACGTAGCTGTCGCCAACGCGGCCAATGGAGACGCGAAGAAATTCTTCCATGCCGAGCTTGGATGGCATGCTGCGGGTCATGGTGACGTCAACCTGCGGACGGGCAGGGAGAACCTTGCGGCTCATCCATGCGGCGAGCGGGGCAAGAAGCTCTTCAAAACAGATGACGGCACTAACGGGGTAGCCGGGAGCGCCGACCATAAGCTTGCTGCCAAATTCTTCGGACGCAATGCCGAGAAGGGAAGGCTTGCCGGGCATGGCCTTGATGCCGTGGACAAGGACTTCGCCAAGCTCGGAAAGAACGCTCCGGGTGTAATCTTTGGCACCTGCGGAAGAGCCTGCACCCATGACCACAATGTGCGCGTCAGAAAGAAGGGCATTCTTGAGCGCCTCGGTCAGCGCTTCGGGACGGTCCGGGACAGGCTCGTGACGGATGACCTCAATGCCCCATTTGCTGGCAAGGGCACTAAAGACCTGCGTGTTGCTCTCGACAACCTGACCGGGCTTTGGAGTTGGGCGGTCCCGAAAATCAAGGACTTCGTCACCGGTGGGGATGATGACGGCCTTGAGCTTTTCGTAGACAGAAAGCTCCCAGATGCCAGCAGAGAGAAGGGCGCCAATGTCGTAGGCGCTGAGTTCGTGATTGCTGGGAATAAGCAGCTCTGTTGCAACAATGTCTTCGCCAATGCGGCGGACGTGCTGCCAGGGAAAAGCCGGGGCCTCAATGCGGGCCGTTCCATCGTCCTGCATCAGAACGTTTTCAATCATAATGACCGCATTGACGCCATCGGGGAGCGCGTTGCCCGTGTTTACGGGGGTGAATTTGTCGGGACTGAGGCTCAGCGGGGCATCTTCGCGGGCGGAAAACGTGTCTTCTGCGAGGACGGCAATGCCGTCCATTGCTGCGCTGTGATAGGTCGGCGAGGACAGGTCGGCATAGACCGGGCGTGCTGTGACACGGCCGAGCGCTTCGTGCGTGGGAACCATTTCGGTTTTGACGAGAGCGGTTCTGTCGAGGCGGGCCTGAACCGTGCTGAGCGCTTCGGAAATGGGAACAGTCTCAAGATAAATATTGCGTTTCATGGTCTCTCCGGGTGGAGCGCTCCCGGGGGAGCGGCACAAAAGATGTTGAGGGGCTTAGACCTGAAGCCAGACGTCCACGGGGCGTCCGGCAAAAAAACCTTCGGTATCTGCGGGAATACGAATGAAGCCATCCGCCAGAAGCATGGTTCGCAGGAGTCCTGATTTGCCCAAGACCGGGGTTGCTTCGAGCGAGCCATCTTCGGCAGTGCTGAGACGGACGCGGACATAATCTTCGCGGCCCTGCTTGGAGGCAATGTTTCTGGTGAGTGTTGCCTGACGCAGGGGGCGGCGCATGGGATCAAAGGCCCGGGTGTCACCAGCAAGATGCCGAAGGAAGGGGACGCCAAAAATCATGACCACAACCTGCGACGAAGTGACCTGACCGGGAAGCCCCATGATGGCCTTGTTGCCAACGCGGGCAAGCATGGTGGGCTTGCCAGGGCTGACGGCGACGCCGTGAGCCAGAAGCTTGGCATCTGGCAGGTCCTCAATAGCGGCCTGCGTGAGGTCGCGGACACCGATGGAGCTGCCGCCAGAGATGAAGACAACGTCGTTTTCGGCAAGGGCGCGGTGAATGGCTGCGGAGAGTTCTTCCTGACGGTCTGCAATGATGCCGTAGCGGGTGGGAATGGCTCCTGCACTGCTAACGAGCGCGCTCAGGGAAAAGGAATTGACGTCGCGAATCTGGCCGGGCGTAGGGGTGTCGCCAACAGGAATGAGTTCGTCACCTGTCGAGATGATGCCAACGCGTGGGCGGCGGTGTACGGCGACGCGTTCTGCTCCCACAGCAGCGAGCATGCCGATTTCCTGCGGACGGAGATGTGTTCCGGCGCTGAGCGCAGCTTTTCCGGCTGTGGCGTCCTCGCCCCGAAGCATGACGTGCTCGGAGGGGGCAACAGATTTGCGAATTTCGAGTGTGCCAGCACCAAGCTCCTGCGTGTGTTCAACCATGACCACGGCATCCGCGCCTTCGGGAAGGGTGCCACCCGTCACAATGCCCATACAGTGGCCGGGGCGGAGGGCTTCTGTTGGCTGCTGGTCGATGGACAGACTGCCCATGCTTTCCAGATAGGCCGGGTTTGATTCTGTAGCGCCAAAGACTTCGCGGGCGGAGACGGCAAAACCGTCCATGCAGGAACGGTTGGTCATGGGCAGATCTTCGCGGGCGATGATGTCCTGCGCAAGGTAACGGAATTCAGCCTGTTCAAGCGGAATTTCTTCCTGCTCAAGCGTCGGGAATTCTTGAAGAAGGGCTATATATTCTTCAGGGCTGACGACCTGAAAAAATGCTTTTTTCACGATGCCTCCAGGTACTAGGGAAAACGTGGATAGAAAGTCATGGCATACCGCAAGACAGGGCGAATGCAAACAGGGGCCAGCACGGGGCAGGCAGAAAAAACGCTCATTTTGTGTGCGCTAGGGCTGTTCTGTAATTTTCAGAAAGCAGGGGCGCTCTCCATGCTGGGGCAGCTGCTCCAGAAAATCATGAAGTGGCAGGCTTTTTCCTTCGTGCGACAACTCGGAAATGGCGTCTGGGTCTTCGGCGATGGTGTCGACAAGGATTCTGGTGAGTCGGTCCGCGCTGATGCCAATCCCCGCGGCAAAGGCTCGGGGGCCAAGGTCTCGGGCAATGAAATTGAAAAGCTTGAGCTTGAAAAGAGGGAACTGTTCTTCGGTATGTTCCTTTGTCTCTGTGTAGGCAATACCACAGCGCATTTTGGCTATGGGACTGTTCTTTCCCATAGTTATGCCACAGATCCCAGGGAGTGCCCCGGACAGTGCAAGCTCGCAGCCCGGAGTGAGAGTTGCTGTATCAATGTTGTCGACGGGATGCCCATCAATGAAAATTGTATTTATGTTTTTTTCAACATAAGAAGTTTCGACTTTAAAAGTCTCTTCGAGGAGCGCTCGGAGGCATGTTGAACCCTGTAAGCCTATAAAAACACCATGTTGTAGGGCAAGACGGAACAGTCCTGCTGCGGAGCGGCGAAGAGTGAGGGAAAATGGGTTTTCTGGTGAATTTGAGGAAAAGTTTCTGCTAAGCGACACTTTTTTCTGCCTCCAACTTTGTCGGATAATTGGATTTTGAGTAAGAATTTTCCAGCTATTTGTGCAGAAAAGCTGAAAAATGACGAAAAAATACTCAAAATGACAAACCGGTTCTCCGTTAATTATTTTGACAATGTAAGCTGTACGACATAGAGAGTAAGAAGTTTAATGCGTTGAAGCAACAGTAATTATGGCTGCATATGGAGGAATGAAACAATGAAAATTTTGCGCATCAACACCCGGGAACGGACCTACGCCTACGAGGACATGGGCGAATATGCTGGTCTTGGTGGTCGTGCCCTGACATCTCACCTCGTTCGCAAGGAAGTGCCTGCAAACGCACATCCGCTGTCGAAAGAGAATAAGCTCGTTTTCGCTCCGGGCCTTCTGTCCGGCACGATGGCTGCCAACTCTGGCCGTCTCTCTGTTGGTGCAAAATCCCCTCTGACAGGTGGCATCAAGGAATCCAACTCCGGTGGCATGCTCTCCCAGAAGATCGCCAAGCTTGGCCTTGCTGCAATCGTTCTGGAAGACAAGCCCGAACGTGACACTCCCTTTGCCTCTATCCGCATTAGTAAGGACGGCGTTGAATTTACTGATGCCCCTGACCGTGAAGGCAAGGACAACTACGAGTACCAGCAGGTTCTCAACGATTTTTATGGAAGCAAGGTTTCCATTGGCCTGATCGGTACCGCTGGTGAGCAGTGCCTCAAGGCATCCACCATTCAGTTCACTGACCCCTACGGCAATCCGGCCCGCTCCGCCGGTCGTGGTGGACTCGGTGCTGTTATGGGTTCCAAGCGCGTCCGCTGCATCGCCGTGGACAATAAGGGCGCAAACAGCGTTGAGTACGCTGACAAGGAAGCATTCAAGGATGCTAACCGCCGCTGGACCAAGATGCTCAAGGAACACCCTGTTACTGGTCAGGGCCTCAAGAACTTTGGTACCGCTATTCTCGTGAACATCATCAACGAAGCTGGTGCCCTGCCCACCAAGAACTTCCGCATGGGTCAGTACGAGCATGTTGCAGACGTTTCTGGCGAACGTATGTCTGAGCTGATCGAACAGCGCGGCGGTAAGGTTGCTGAAGGCTGCCACCCCGGCTGCGTTATGCAGTGTTCACAGCGCTATGTGGACAAAGACGGCAACTATGTGACTTCTGGTTTTGAGTACGAAACCCTGTGGGGCTTTGGTCCGAACGGTCTGGTTCATGACCTCGACCTTATTGCTTCCATGGACCGTCTCTGTGACGAAAAGGGTATCGACACCATTGAGATGGCAAACACCGTCACGATGGCAATGGAAGGCGGCCTGATTGAGTGGGGCGACGGTCCTGCTTCCAAGGCCCTTCTGGAAAAGGTTGGCACTGATGACCCGATGGGTCGCATCATTGGTAACGGTACCGGCTTTACCGCTGCCGCTCTTGGCGTGGACCGCGTTCCTACCGTCAAGAATCAGGCTCTGCCTGCATATGATCCCCGCGCTGTCCGTGGCGTCGGTGTCACCTATGCAACCAACCCGATGGGCGGCGACCACACTACTGGTTACGCTGTCTGCCAGAACATTCTGAAAGTCGGCGGTGACGTGAACCCGCTGAAGGACGAGGGCAACGTTGAGCTGTCCAAGAACCTCCAGATCGCAACCGCTGCTGTTGACGCTTCCGGCATGTGCCTGTTTACGGCATTCGCCATTCTGGATAATGACGACGCAATGGACATCATTTGCGACCTGCTGAACGCCCGCTACGGCGGTTCCATCACTCCTGACGACGTGCTGGCACTCGGTGTCTCCACCCTGAAGGACGAGCATGGATTCAATGCTGATGCTGGCTTTACCAAGCATGATGACCAGCTGCCTCGCTGGTTCAAGGAAGCTCTGCCTCCGCACAACGTGACGTGGGACTTCACTGAAGAGCAGCTCCAGGAAGCCAAGAAGTTCTAAGCAGCTTCTCCTCTTCAGAATCAGCACGATTCTCCTGCCCCCGGTCTTGCCTGCCAAGACCGGGGGCTTTTTTGTGGGGCAAAGTGGTACGACTCTTGACATGTCAACAGTGTGGTCATATCTCATCGGGAAAGCATTCATGACATGTCAACAATGGAACTGGTTATGCAGAAAAAAATCAAAAAATGTTCAGGTTGTCGCCCGTCCCGCAGGGATCTTCTGGAGAAACGGGACCAGTGGCATAAAGATATTCACCGGGGAATTACTCCTGGTTACAGGCTGGCGTGGCTCGCCCGCCTTGATGCGCTCTATCTCCAGAAACTGATGTCTGAGTTTGATCTTGGTCCGGGAATGATTCCGTATGTGAATGAGCTGTACAGGCGTGAGGGGCAGACACAGGAAGAACTGGCCCGCTGTCTGGATGTGAATTCTTCGGCCGCGGCCCGCAGCCTTGCTGCGCTGGAACAGCGGGGGTTGGTGGAGCGTCGGGTCAATCCAAAGAACAGGCGCCAGAAGTTGGTGTATCCTACGGAAAAAAACTTTGCCATGCGTGAAAAGTTTTTTGCCGCGCTGGAAATGAACAACGAGATGCTGTTGCGAGGCTTTGAGCCTGAGGAACGCGAGCAGCTTATGTCGTTTATGTCCCGGATGTTGCAAAATGCCATTGGAGCCTTGGAGGAGGACTAGGTGTCAGCTCTTGGAGAAAAGCCCGTTGTGAAGCGGACACCGCACTGGACTGATGCCGGTGCCGTGGC
This sequence comes from Desulfobaculum bizertense DSM 18034, assembly GCF_900167065.1. Classification (NCBI taxonomy): domain Bacteria; kingdom Pseudomonadati; phylum Thermodesulfobacteriota; class Desulfovibrionia; order Desulfovibrionales; family Desulfovibrionaceae; genus Desulfobaculum; species Desulfobaculum bizertense. Next base: position 37,433 of record NZ_FUYA01000006.1, on the reverse strand, counting down.
TTTTGCCCGTTTTGCCATGTCGATCATGATGGCTGCCGACGCTGTGCTTGCGCCGTCTATTTTGACGGACTTTTCAGGCAATGCCTCGGATGCAACCCTGCTTTCGTCTATGACCTACGCCACGGTTGCCGCACTTGCGCTGCCGTTTGCCCAGCTTTCGGACCGCCTTGGGCGAAGTTTTGTCTTTGTCATGGGATGTCTCGTCTTTATTCTGGGGCAGCTTGGGATTGGATTTGCCCCGAATTTTGAAACCTTTTTGTTCATGCGGGTTGTGCAGGGCATTGGAGCTGCGGCTCAGATGATTACAGTGCTCTCTATTCTGACAGAGCTGTATCCAGCCTCGAGCTGGGGGCGGGTTCTGGGCTTGAATACAGCCTTTATGTACATGGGCACTTTGCTTGGGCCGTATCTTGCCGGACTGCTTTCCGAGCATGCGGGCTGGCGCATGGTGTATTTTGTTGGCGCAGGCATTAGCACGCTTTCTGCGCTTTGTGCGGCGAGCCGCTTTGGGTTCCGGCCGCAAAAGCGTGACCGGACTGTGGGATTTGATGGCATTGGCACTGTGCTGGTGATTTTGTCTATGGCCGGACTGGTGCATGGTGGTGCGCACTGGGCCGAGGCATGGGGCCGGGGGCTCTTGGCCTTTGGTGCTGTTATGCTTGTGGTTTACGTCATTTGGGAGAAGCGGGCACGCTTTGCTCAGACAGATATTTCTCTGTTCGTAGAGAACAGGGTTTTCCGGTATGGCTGCGCCGTGCAGGTTTTGGACAATGTGGCAGGTTTTGCCACCACGATGCTGTTGAGTTTTTATCTCCAGTTTGTCCTGCTGCGCTCTGCTCCAGATACCGGAATGATTTTGATGATTATGCCTCTTTTGATGGCTACGCTGTCACCTGTCTATGGGCGGCTTGCAGACCGTTTTGATCCACGCTGTGTGTCGGCCTGCGGAATGCTTGGGGTCTGCCTTGGACTGGTGGGAGGCATATGCATCCCGTGGATAAGCTCGCTGTGGCTTGTCGTAGGAATGGCAGCCTGTGTTGGTGCCGGGACTGCCTGTTTTAATACAGCGAACATGAAACTGATTTTCCGGAGCGTGCCGCCAGAAAAGAACGGCATGGCTGCGGGTATGGTGGGTGGACTTCGCATTCTTGGAATGGTGGGAAGTCTGCTCCTTGCTGGTATGTCAATGGTGACCTTTATGGGTGGGCAGGAAGTGTCCACAGAAACCGCGCACGAGCTTGTGACAAGTATGCAGGTTTCATTTTGTGCCTTTACGGTTCTTGGCCTGTTTGCGGTATTTTTGACTCTGCGGGCCAAGCCCCGGAGTGGGAAGACTGCGCAGTAAAAAAGCACAGAACGACATACACAGGCAGCAGTTTGTGGAAGGAGAAAGGAGAATATGGATAAAGATGTGAGAGCACAGCGGAGGGGGGCCTTGTACGCTGTGACGGCAACCCAGTTTGCTGTACCGTTTATGGTGTCAGCTGTGGCGGTTGCACTTCCGGCGGTGGGCCGGGAGTTTGCGGCAAAGGCAACGCAGATTAGTCTTGTTGAGTCTGCCTACCTGTGCGCAGTGTCTATGCTGATGCTGCCCTTTGCCCGATTTTCAGATATTTTTGGTCGAAAGTTTACCTTTGCCAGTGGCGTTGGGCTGTTCATGCTTGCGTCTCTGGTGCTTGGTTTTGTTCCTAATATGGGCACGTTTATTCTTGTTCGTATTATTCAGGGAATTGGTGCTGCGGCCCAGATTTCAACGGGTCTTGCCATTATTTCGGACGTGTTTCCGCGAGAAGAACGAGGGCGTGCATTTGGTATTGGTGTTGCCGGTGTGTACCTTGGCCTGTCAATGGGACCTTTTCTTGGCGGCGAGATTGCGACGCACTTTGGCTGGCGCTGGATTTTTTTTGTTGGAGTGCCGATTTGCGGTATAGCCCTGTTCCAGATTCTTTATCATCTGGACGTGCGTCCACGCTTTGAGCGGGGGCTGTATTTTGACTGGGCGGGCTGCATCCTTTCTGCTCTTGGAACTGGCCTTATCGTGTTTGGTGGGGCTGAGTGGAACAATACCTTTGGCAAAGTGCTCTTTGGTATTGGCCTTCTGAGTGTGATTGGTTTTATCCTGTGGGAAAAGCGGGCCAAGGCGCCACTCCTGGACATTGAGCTTTTTGCCAGAAACAGAGTGTTTTCCTTTGGCTGCGCTGTGCAGTTTATCAACTACGCAGCGACGTTTGGCGTCACTTTTCTTATGAGTCTGTACCTCCAGTATGCGCAGGGCATGACTCCGGGGCAGGCAGGCCGTATCCTGATGGTTCAGCCTGTTTTGCAGGCGATTATTTCTCCGCTGAGCGGGCGCTGGGCAGACAGGTACCCGCCACACAAGATTGCAACGTATGGAATGTGCTGCGGGACCGCAGGGCTTGTTCTTGCCGAATTCCTTGGGATGCAGAGTTCTGTGTGGATGGTCGTGGGAGTTCTGCTGCTTTTTGGCCTTGGCACGGCGCTGTTCTCTTCTCCGAACGTGAGTGTCATTATGGGAAGCGTTGGACCAGAGGATTACGCTGTGGCGTCGGCAATGACGGGCGGGATGCGGACCACTGGCATGACCATGAGTATGGTTGCTATCGGGATGATTCTGTCCATGTACATCGGAAATCATCCCGTGACCGCGGCGAATGTTTCGCACTACATTCAGGCAATGAAGGCCAGCTTTTTGGGCTTCACCGCTGTGAGTGTTTTTGGCATCTGGCTGTCTATTAAGGGAATCCCTCGGAATGAGGCTCCCAAGGCCGCGTAGGACGTCTTTTCTGACACAATAAAAAAAGGCACTGACCAAAGGCAGTGCCTTTTTTTATTGCATGTTAGGCGTGCGTGTCGTTAAGCACGTCATCCATAAAGTGGAGGCATTGTTTTGCCCTGTTTTTCCAAGTGAGATTTGGGGCAACAGCGCGGCAGCGCTGCTGGAGTTTGTGCGCCAGTTCCTCGTGTTCCGCCAGATAGAGCAGTGCCTCTTGCAGTGCTTCTGGAGTCGTGTCTTTGGCGATGATTGCATCGTCATGGGAACAGAGGGATTCAGTTATCTCAGGTACTGGCGTTGTCACAATGGGAAGGCCCTGGCCATAGGCTTCCCGCAGTTTAATTGGGCAAAAATATTCTTTTCGTGCAGTTGCCGGAATGACGAGCGTCTGGATTTTGGGGAGCACAGAGGTGATCTCGTTGGGGGTGAGCTGGCCCATGAAGGTCAGCCGTTTTTCCGCGATGAGTGGTGCGTAGCGTTTTTTGAGTTTGGTGAGTTCTTTTGAGGGGTTTCCACCAATAATCACTGCCTTGAAGCGCTTGGGCAGCTTTTCAAGTGTTTCCAGCAAAAGGCCAACACCTTTTCCGGGATGCAGGCTTCCGATGTATCCAAGCGTAATGCTGTCGTGGAAATCCACATCAGGGCATGGCGAAAAGGTCTGGGGATTAAAGCCTGCCGGGAGAACGATGCTGGGCTTTGTGTACCCGTATGTTTCCTTGATGTTTTCAACGAGAAGGGGGCTGACTGTAATTACGCCAGAGACGGCATCAAGCACAGCACGCTCTTTTTGGAAGTAGCGGTCCGAGTGTGGATCTCCCTGCTCTTTATGCTGTGAATAGAGCACTTCATGGAGTTCATAAAAGATGTGATGCTTTTTGAATGGGAAAAATTTTTTGAAGGAGCTCAGCAGTAGGGATTCCTTAATGTCTCGGGCTAAAAAAGCTGTTCCATTTGGACTGTTGAGCCACGCCTGACAGAGTCTTGCTCGAAAATTTAAACCGTAAATCCCTTTATGCCCACCGTAGAGTGGCGAGATGTGACTCAGATCCTCTGCAGGGAGGTTGTAGGATTGAAAAAGCTCTGCAAGGGAGACCTTGGGAGCGACACCGGGCCAAAACGACAGCATGACGTCATTTTGCAGAAAGGCGTCGACCATGTGAAAGGACTGGAGAACATTCGCTGCGGATGATGGTGCAATGAGTTTTTTGGCAAAAACAAGTGAATTCATGATGTCTGATTTATGTAAAAGGGAATGAGTCGTTTGGTGGTGCTTAGTTTGAGCTTGGCTAGCCGTATGAGGGACGTGGAGGTTGTCCTGAGGGCGAAGTGCTAGCGCTAATTCGCTGGAAAGCAGGTTGTGTGTTTCTCTTTTTCTTTTTCTACTCAATACTCCTACGGATATAGTCGCTCCCTGAAAATTTCAATAAAAAAAGGCACTGACCAAAGTCAGTGCCTTCGTTTTTTCAAGAGAAAAAAAGACTAGAGCTTGCAGGCTGTCTTGAGGTCAGCAACTGCGTCGGTCTTTTCCCATGTGAACTCAGGAAGTTCGCGGCCAAAGTGACCGTAGCACGCGCTCTTGGAGTAGATCGGGCGCTTGAGGTCGAGGCGGCTCAGGATGTGGTACGGGCGGAGGTCAAAGACTTCGTTCACGGCCTTGGTCAGAACTTCGTCAGGAACAACGCCGGTGCCCTGTGTGGTTACCAGTGTGCTCACAGGCTCTGCAACGCCGATCACGTAAGCAATCTGCACTTCGCAGGTCTTGGCGAGGCCAGCTGCAACGATGTTTTTGGCAATGTAACGGCCCATGTATGCGCCGGAACGGTCAACCTTGGACGGGTCCTTGCCGGAGAATGCGCCGCCACCGTGTGCGCCCATTCCACCGTAGGTGTCCTGGATGATCTTACGGCCGGTCAGGCCTGCGTCACCCATTGGTCCGCCAATAACAAAACGGCCAGTGGTGTTGATGAATACGCGGGTCTTGGCCGGGTCAACGTACTCCTGAGGAAGGGTCTTGAAGATGACTTCTTCACGGATGGCGTCGCACAGGTCCTGGTGAGACACTTCTTCGTTGTGCTGAGCGGCTACAACAACGGTGTCAATGAACTTGGGCTTGCCGTCTTCGTACTGGAAGCTCACTTCGGTCTTGCCGTCAGGACGCAGGAAGTCCAGAACGTTGGTCTTGCGGACTTCGGTCAGGCGTTCGGAAAGCTTATGTGCCCAGTAAATAGGAGCAGGCATCAGAGTAGAGGTTTCATCACAAGCAAAACCAAACATCATGCCCTGGTCGCCAGCGCCCTGTTCTTCCGGTGCGGTGCGGTCAACACCCTGTGCAATGTCAGGGGACTGCTTGTCGATGGAAGAAATAACGGCGCAGGTCTCAGAGTCAAAACCCATGTCAGAGCTGGTATAGCCAATCTCGTGGATGGTGTTACGCACGATGTGCGGAAGGTCTGCGTAACCACGTGTGCTGATCTCACCAGCAATGAAGGCCATGCCAGTGGTAACCATGGTTTCGCAGGCAACACGGGATTCGGGGTCCTGCGCAAGCAGGGCGTCCAGTACGGCGTCAGAAATTTTGTCAGCGACTTTATCGGGGTGACCTTCGGTCACGGACTCGGACGTAAAGTTGTAGTGTCCGCTGCAATGAATCATCGTTTCTCCTCGATGCGTTGTTCCTGAGTCGACTCAGGATTAATTATGCCTCCGGATATCAGTACCTTAAAAGAATCTTCTACACTCATGTCCAGTGGAATAACTTCCTCTTCCGGAACCATGAGGTAAAAGCCTGATGTCGGATTCGGGGTGGTGGGAACGAATAAATTCACCACCCTTTTCTCTGTTCGGCGCTGGATCTCACCAACCGCCGTGCCTGTTACATACGCCAGCGCCCAAACTCCCTTGCGCGGGTATTCAATGAGCACAACGCGTTTGAAATCTTTGTTTCCGCCACTGACAATTGTCGAAACAAGCTGCTTCACCGCTGAATAAAACTTGTTCACCAGTGGAATGGTATTCACTATTCGCTCGCCAAGTCGGACCAGAAAGCGTCCAAAAACATTGCGAACCAGTACCCCCGTGCAGAACAGCAGCGCGAGTAAGAAAATGATCCCAAGCCCTGGAATGTCAAACGGCAGGTAATGTGCGGGGCGATATGCCTTCGGTATCAGCAGAAGTGCCTTGTCTCCCCATCGAAGGAGAAAACTGAGGAAAAACGCCGTTGCCGCCAGTGGAGTCACCACCAAAAGTCCTGCAATCAGGTTGCGTTTGATGGTGTTCTTTATGTGGCGAAAAAAACCTTTGAGCACCGTATCCCTCCTGAGGAAGTCTAGTCTTCCCCAAGCAAAAGTTGATTATCTATGAGGCGAGCCTTGCCAAGCGCTACCGCTATGGCAACCAGTGTCGGGCCTTCCAGCCTCGTCACAGGCTGGATTTCTTCCGGGTTCACAAACTCAATATAATCAATTTTACCCGCTGGAACATGTTCTGCGAAATACTTTTCCAGCTCCTTTCGCAGCTCTGCAACGTCACGCTCGCCGTTCTTCGCCTTTTTCGCGAGGTGCAGCAGCCCGGCATGCAGTCCCGGAGCCTGTTTTCTTTCGCTTTCTGTTAGGTACAGATTGCGAGAGCTTTTTGCCAGACCATCAGCTTCTCGGACTATTGGCCGTGCAACAATTTCGGTTGGTATCCATAAGTCCCGAACCATTCTTCGCAGTATCGCCTGCTGCTGCCAGTCCTTTTCACCAAAGATGGCAATGCTCGGCATCGCCAGGTGCAGGAGAATGCTCACCACTGTGGCTACTCCCCTAAAGTGGATTGGCCGGCTTTGGCCGCACAGGTGCTCTGCAAGCTGTGGGACTTCTACCCATGCTGCGTGATTTGCAGCATAAATTTTTCGGGCTTCTGGAACAAACAGGATATCTACACCAGCGGACTCCGCTAACTGTGCATCGTGTTCCAGATCGCGCGGGTAGTCTTCAAGATCTTCGGTCGGCCCAAACTGGGTCGGATTCACAAAGACACTCGCGTAAACCCTGTCTGCGTTTTGGCGCGCGTACTCCATCAGGCTTTTATGCCCCTCATGGAGGAACCCCATAGTCGGAACAAGCGCCGTCTTGAGGCCCGCTGCCCGGTCTGCAAAAGCTCGCTTTTGGAACTCTTGTGGGTCTGTGACAATCTCCATCTTCTTCTCGTCCTCTTTTCTTTTGGACTTCAGCAAAAAAAAAGACCCTCCATGAAGGAGGGTCCATTGAATCCGTGAAGAGTTCTTCATGGGCTCCCCTCTCGGGGCTGGCGTTAGCACCTTGCCTCTCGCAGGCAGGTTGCCGGGTGGTCGTAGGGCCAGATCCCTCGCACCTCTCGTCATGATGTGTTGTCAAATCGCTCCCGAAGAAGCACATCGACCGTATACACTGTTCCCATAAAGCACAAGCCATTTCTCACCCCCCTCTCATTCTCGCCAGCATCACCACCTGAGGATAGTATATTTTTGCATCTAAAAAATTGAGAATACCTCGGTAAAATCAAGATATTCACGTTTTGGGCTGTGTAAATTTTTTTCGAAATTGGGCGCTACCCAGCACGTTAGTGCTGGATGGGGGGGGAGAGAACCGGGGCCAGCCCCGGACCCCGCGTAAGGGAATGATTCCCTTACGTATCCTCATCGAGTTTGAATTCCATCCACGCTTCGCGTGAATGAAATTCAAACTTGGGTGAGAAAACGAAAAGAAAGTCTTTCTCTTTCCCGTGAGTTGCCACCATTTTCTTTTTTGAACGCGAGCGTTCAAAAAGAAAGGGTTGGAGCGCAAAGAAAAAGAACACACGGGACGCCCACTAGGCCAAAATTACAGGGCCGGATGTAAGGGAAAGCCAACGGCTTTCACACATCCGGCCCTGTAATTTTGGGCGAAAGCGGGATTCCCAAGGGCCTCGTCCTTGGGCGGGGTCAAGGGGCCGCGCCCCTTGCAGGGCTTGGGGCAGCGCCCCAATAAAACTGTGCCCCTTGCAGAGCACGAGACGGAGTCTCGTAACCCACCCGCCCATCCGAGCGTTTGCTAAGCACAAAAAAACGAGCCTTCCAGAGTGGATCTGAAAGGCTCGTTTTTTTGAGTCGCGTGATAGGGACTCGAATGGTGGAGCAGGGGTTTTAGTTAATGAGGCCTGCGCTGTGCATAGCGATGTAGATTTCGCGAGAGACCCAGGCGTCGGTTGCGGCGTAGATAAGTTGCTGCCGGGAGAGTCTGAGGTTTGCCCAGTTGGTGCACCGAGCGCTTTTTGAGATGCGGAAGCCGAGGAATTTTGCTGCGAGGTTTCTGAGGCCGTGGGTTTCGAGCTTGAGTTCCTGGGCGACGATGCCGAGGTCGAGGAATCCGGCATCTGGGAAGTCTTTAATTTTCTGAAGGTCTTTGACGTCGTCACGGACAGCGACGCCGGTTTTCAGAATGTTTGGGTCGGAGAAGATGTCGCAGAGTTCGTTAGGGAACTCGAGTTTTGAGAGCTGGAAAAGGAAGACTTTGTTTGCGGTGCCGAGCTGGATAAGGGAGGGCAGGTAGTAGCTGCCTTTCCGAAAAGCGGGGCGGGATTCGGTATCAAAGCCGAGAACTTTTTCTGCGCGCAGTTCTGCGATAGCTTCTGGAACCTGTTCAGGCCTATTCACGAGGCACGTTTCTCCATCCCAGGCCCGAAGGGGGAGCGCCATGATTTCATCTTTGCTGATCTTTCCCTGATATTTCGTAATGTCGGTCATATGTACGGTGTTGTGGGTGAAGGAAGCCCGGCCACATGACCGGGCAGTATCAAGTTCAAGCGCTCAGCTTAATTGTGCTCACGGGTTTTTGTAAAGGTAATCTCTGGGCTTCTTTCGATGGTCGATTCAAGTCTCCACATGCTGTTGGGCATAAAGACGAGGTCGCCGGTCGCGTCGAGAGCGAGGTCACCTTTGTATTTATCGCGGAAGGAATCCAGAGCCTTGGGGTCGTCTGCGCTCACCCAGCGGGCAGTGTGCAGTGCGACAGGCTCATAAAGGGCGTCAACATTGTACTCATTCTTGAGACGGGCGACGATGACTTCGAACTGAAGCACGCCGACGGCGCCGAGGATGTAGTCAGAGTTGATAAGGGGTCGGAAGAGCTGCACAGCGCCTTCTTCTGCAAGCTGGACAAGGCCTTTGTGAAGCTGTTTGGACTTCATGGGGTCCTTGAGTCGAACGCGTCGGAAGTGCTCTGGGGCGAAGTCCGGGATACCCGTAAACTTGAGGGGTTCCTTGTCGGTGAATGAATCACCGATGCGAATAGTTCCGTGGTTGTGAACGCCGATGATGTCGCCGGGGAAGGCGGTGTCGACGTTAGCACGGTCCTGAGCCATAAAAATGGTAGCGTCTTTGATCTGGATGTCTTTGCCGATGCGATGATGGCGAACTTTCATACCACGGACAAAGCGGCCGGAGTTGATGCGCATGAATGCGATGCGGTCGCGGTGCCGGGGGTCCATGTTTGCCTGAATCTTAAAGACAACGCCGGAGAAAGAGCTTTCTGTGGGGGCCACGTCGCGCGTTGTTGTGGGGCGCGGGAACGGTGCCGGGGCGAGTTCGACAAAGTTTTCGAGGAGTTCCTGAACGCCAAAGTTGTTGATGGCGCTGCCGAAGAAGACGGGAGTCTGCTTTCCTGCGAGGTATTTTTCTTTGTCAAAGGGGTTGGCAGCGCCCTGGATGAGTTCAACGTCATCGCGAATCTGGGCGGCCTGTTCGCCGAGGATTTCGTCCAGACGCGGGTCATCAAGAGAGATGGTCGTCCCTTCCTGAATGCGGTCGCCGCGGTTGGAGTCAAAAAGGTGAAGTGTTTTGGTGGCGATGTTGTAGGTGCCGCGGAAGTCGAGACCCATGCCGATGGGCCAGGTCATGGGGGCGCATTCGATGTTCAGATGCTCTTCGATGTCGTTAATGAGATCAAAGGGGTCGCGACCATCGCGGTCGAGCTTGTTGATAAAACTAATGATAGGTGTGTCGCGAAGGCGGCAGACTTCCATGAGTTTTCTGGTCTGGGTCTCAACGCCTTTTGCACAGTCGATGACCATGAGGGCGGAGTCCACAGCGGTAAGAACGCGGTAGGTATCTTCGGAAAAGTCGGCGTGACCGGGGGTATCGAGCAGGTTGATCTCATAATCCTTGTACTCGAATTTCATGACGGAAGAGGTGACGGAGATGCCGCGTTCCTTTTCCATTGCCATCCAGTCAGAGACGGCATGGCGGGAGGCTTTTCTGGATTTGACCGTACCAGCCATCTGAATGGCGCCACCAAAAAGCAGCAGCTTTTCGGTGAGGGTCGTTTTACCGGCGTCCGGGTGGCTGATGATGCCGAAAGTTCGCCGTCTGGCGACTTCACGTTCTATAGTTTTTGCGAGTGCAGTTTCAGACACAGTGAGCTCCGATGGACCGCCCGCCCGGAAGCCGGATAGCGCCCGGCCGCTCCGGTGTGGGCTGGCAGGTTTTCGGTTTTTTGCGGGTTTGTGTTTGTCCCTTGGAGAAGAACGTTTTTCCTGTACAGGACTGTCTTCGTCACAAAACAGCACAAAAGACCCACGGCGAAAGGCCGGGGCTTCTGGTGGGCCTCGTCAGGGGACAAAGGCTAACGGGCCATGTGCTCTGGCCGGGTTCCCATGTGGGAACGAAAGCGAGAAGCAGGGCGGGGGAACTTTTGCGCATGTTTTGACTTGTGGCAAGACATTTTCTTGCTGGCAAGAGCGCTGCTGTTTCCCGAAAGAAGAAAAAACTCCCCGTCCAGAGGAAGCCAGACGGGGAGAGAGTGACACAATGTATTGAAAGACGGACTAGATGCGTCCTTCTTCAACGCCGTGGCAGGCCACAAAGTGGCCGGGTTTGTGTTCCCGGATAGCCGGGATCTCGCGCATACACCGTTCATTGGCGTGCGGACAGCGGCCGTGGAAAACACAGCCAGTGGGCAGGTCAATGGGGGTCGGGACGTCACCAGACAGCTTGGTGTGGTTCATGTCCTTCTGACCGAGGCGCGGAATAGCGGAAAGCAGAATCTGCGTGTACGGATGCAGCGGGTCGCTAAAGAGCGGCTCGGATTCGGTCAGTTCGCAGAGACTGCCCAGATACATGACGGCCACGCGGGTGGAGATATGCTCAACCACGGACAGGTCATGAGAAATGAACATGTAGGTGAGACCACGGTCTTCCTGCGCATCCATAAGCAGGTTCAGAATCTGAGCCTGAATGGAGACGTCGAGAGCGGAAATGGGTTCGTCAGCGACGATGAATTCCGGGTCGACCATCAGAGCGCGGGCAATGGAGATACGCTGACGCTGACCGCCAGAGAATTCGTGTGGGTAGTTGCCAGCCCAGCCAGAGCGGACACCAACGTGGTCCATAACCTCAGCAACCTTGTCCTGAACCTCGGAATCGCTCAGGCCGGGATTATGAAAGCGCAGAGGCTCTTCCAGAATCTGGCGAACGGTCATACGGGGGTTCAGGGATGCATACGGGTCCTGAAAGACCATCTGCATCCGGGAGCGGAAAGGAAGAAGCTGGTCGGCAGACAGATTATCGTAGCGCTTGCCGTCGTAATACAGCTCGCCAGCGGTGGGGGTATAGAGTCCCATGACCGTTCGGGCGAGGGTCGACTTGCCACAACCTGATTCACCAACAACAGAAAGCGTTTCGCCAGCGTGGATGTCGAAAGAGACATTGTTGACGGCCTTAACCAGTGTTTTCTCACGGCGGATGCCGCTTGTGGAGAATTTGATCTGGTCAAGGAAGCTTCCCGAAATATCAAAATGCTTCACAACATTTTTGATGCTGAGAAGAGTTTTTTTCGAAGATGATGTATTCACTTGTTCCCTTCCTTCCTACGCACAGTGGCAGGCTACAAAACTACCGGATTCGCGTTCGGTGAGAAGCGGAATCTCAGAGGTACAGCGGGACGTACACATCTCACAGCGGGGGTGGAATGCGCAGCCTGCCGGAATGGCGTGCAGGCTCGGCATAACGCCGGGGATCTGCGCCAGACGGGCACCCTTGCTTTCGCCGGTCTGCGGGAGTGCCCGCAGGAGGCCCTGTGTGTATGGGTGCAGCGGCTTGGTGATGATCTGGTCCGTGGGACCCATTTCGATCATGCGGCCTGCATACATAACGGCGATTTTTTCTGTCACCTGCGACACAACGGCGAGGTCGTGCGTGATGAGGATGAGGCTCATGTTTTCTGTCTCGCAGAGTTCCTTGAGCAGAGACATGATTTCGGCCTGAATGGTTACGTCCAGAGCCGTGGTTGGCTCGTCAGCAATGATCAGGCTGGGGTCGGTGAGCAGGGCCGTTGCAATAACGATACGCTGACGCATGCCGCCAGAGAATTCGTGAGGGTACTGGTTCAGGCGTTTTTCCGGGGAAGGAATGTAGACCTTTCGCAGCTTGTCGATAGCAATGGCTTCGGCTTCCTGAGTGGAAATATTCCGATGTGCTTTCAGGGTTTCGACCATCTGTGTCCCAACGGTCAGAACCGGGTTCAGGGTCATCATGGGGTCCTGAAAGATCATGCTGATGCGGTTACCGCGAATGTGGCGCATTTCTTCGTTGGACATAGCGGCGATGTCTTTGCCCTCAAAGAGGACGCGGCCGGAGTCCACAAAGCCGGGTTTGCTGATCAGGTTGAGCAGAGCAAAACCTGTTACGGATTTACCTGCACCAGATTCGCCTACAAGCCCCATGCGTTCACCGGGCTTCAGGGAGAAGCTGACACCATTCACGGCAGGGAGGGTGCCCTTGCGCATTGCGAATTTGACGGTAAGGTCCTGAACATCCAAAAGATGTGCGGACTCACTCGTTTGTGTATTCATCTGGGTCATCTCGGCTAGTTCTTGTAAAGTTTGGGGTTGAGGAAGTCACGCATCCAGTCGCCCAGGAGGTTGATGGACAGGATGAGTCCAACAAGCACAATACCGGGGAAGATGGTAATCCACCATGAGCCACTAAAGAAGTAGTCAAAGCCAATCTTGATAAGCGAACCAAGAGAGGGCTGGGTAGCGGGCATGCCAAGGCCGATGAAGGACAGGGCTGCTTCACTCATGATGGCGTTAGCAACCTGAACTGTAGAGATAACCAGAACAGGAGTCAGGGTGTTGGGGAGGATGTGCCTCCACATGATGCGCCAGGAAGGCAGACCAATAACCCGTGCGGCTTCGACGTATTCCTTTTTCTTTTCGGCGAGGACAGAGGCGCGGACAGTACGGGCGTATTGTGGCCACTCTGCAAATCCGATGACGATAATCAGGAAGGGGATGGCAATCTGCTCATATTTGGCGATGCCAAAAGCCGCCTGAAAAATCGCGCCGAGGAAGATAGCAACCATATAGGTTGAAAAGGAGAGCTGAACGTCTGCCACTCGCATGAGGATGGAGTCGAGCTTTCCGCCTTTGTAGCCAGCCATCAGGCCGATCATGATGCCGAGCATGGCCTGGAGGGCCACGGCACCAAGGCCGATGCACACGGAAACGCGGGTTCCGTAAAGGATGGTAGAGAGCAGGTCGCGACCCTGGGAGTCAGTCCCAAGCGGGAAGCGTGCATCAGAATCTGCCATCCAGACCGGCGGAAGTTCGGAGTCCATAACGTCGATCTGTGCAGTATCATAGGGGTTCGTGGGGGCCGTAAACGGCGCGGAGAACCCGGCAATGACAAAGAATGCCAGCAGGACAAAGCTTCCAAGAGCGAGGGGATCTCGCAGGAAGCTGTACAGAAAATATGACTTTCTAAAACGTTTCCACATACTCATTTATTTCTTACCTGCCACTCTGACCATCGGGTTAACCAGGCCGTAGATGATGTCGACAACGGTATTCACGGTAACAAAAACAGCACCAACAAATACCAGATAGGCTACCAGGAGGGAGGAGTCTGCGCGTTCAACAGCTTCGAGGAAGATGAAGCCCATGCCCTGCCACTGGAAAACAGTTTCGGTCAGGACGGTAAAGGCGATCATGGTACCAAGCTGCACACCGCCGACGGTAATGACCGGGAGCAGGGTGTTTTTGAAACCGTGAACCAGCAGGATACGCCAGGGCTTGAGACCCTTTGCTCGAGCGAATTTCATGTATTCGGCTTCGAGAACCTCTTTCATCTCTGCACGAATGAGGCGGATGAACAGAGGGAGCATGACAGAACAGAGGGAAATACCGGGGAGGATGATGTGCAGCCATCCGTCAACGGTCAGGAAGTTGGTGTCCCATGCGCCGCCAAAAAGACGTACTGTTTCTCCTCGCCCGTAGGATGGGAGCCAGTTGAGCTGCACGGAAAAGACGTAAATGAGCATGATTGCTGTCAAAAAGACAGGAATAGAAACACCAAGAATTGAGCCGCCCATCGCGAATCGCGAGATGAGCGATCGCGGTTTAACCGCGGCGTAGATGCCGAATGGAATGGAGAGAAATAAGATAAGGAAGGAAGCCACAAACACCAGTTCGAGCGTTGCAGGAGCTTTCTTTAAGATTACTTCCATTGCTGGCTGTTTGAAGAAATAGGACTGCCCCAGGTCTCCATGCAAGGCGTCTTTGACAAAACGGACCCACTGCACTGCAAGGGGGTCATTGAGTCCCAGCTCTTCGGTCAGCTTGGCCCTTTCTTCCACGGACACGGAGATGCCCACGATGTCGCGGATGGGGTTACCAATGGCCTTCTTGATGCCGAATCCAATGACGCTGATGACCAGCATCACGATGAGTGCCTGCGCAATGCGGCGAACGGTGAATGCGAACATGGCCTATACTTTTCTTGTTGTGTCACCTTAATCGTGTAAAATTTATGAATTTTTTGCGGTAAGGCGAGGGTTATCAGAGATGCTAATGACAGGATTGTCACAGAATCCCTGTCAACTTTACCAGAATGGGGGGAATTACACTTTTGTTGAAAAAAGTGCAAGTCCCCCCTTGGAAGTCCTTTCAGACCTTAGTCCATATTCAGGTCGCCGAAGTAGGGGAAGTTCATAACGTTAACGATCTCGTCAACATTCTGGAGCTTGGGAGAACAAGCCCAGGAGAGGTCTTCCCAGTGCAGCGGGATGAAAGCACCGTCGTTGTAGATGATGCGCTCAACGTCTTTGAGGATAGCTTCACGCTTGGCCAGGTCAGTCTCGTTCTGAGCCGACTTGATCATGCTGTCCACTTTCTCGTTGCAGTAGTTACCGCTGTTGTACTGGCCGTAACCGCTCTTGACGTCGCGGCACATCAGCAGGAACTCAGTGTAGTTGCTGGAGTCCTCGGTGTCGGGGTGCCAGCCAACCATCTGAATGTCAGCCTGCTGAGCATCATATGCATCCCAGTACTGAGCTTTAGGCATGGTCTTGAGATCAACGCGGATCTTCAGCTTTGCCATCATGGAAACAAACGCCTGAGCGATTTTTTCGTCGTTCACGTAGCGGTTGTTCGGGGAAATCATGGTGCAGGTGAAGCCGTTCTCGTAGCCAGCTTCTTTCATGAGCTGCTTTGCCTTGTTCAGGTCGTAGCGAGGCTTGAGGTCAGCCTGGTAGCTGACGTAGCCTTCGGGAGCCTGCTGGCCAGCAGCAACAGCGCGACCCTTCATGATCTTCTTGGCGATACCTGCGTTGTTGCAGGCGTAGATCATGGCGAGACGGACACGGGGGTCCTTGAACTCGGGGCGTCTTTTCTGGTTCAGCTGCAGGCTGATGATGCGGGAACCAGGCATGGTAACCAGGTTGACCTTTTCGCTCTTGTCGATGCGGTCGTAGTCCTGGGGAGGAACAGGCATGATGAAGTCAACGTCGCCAGAGAAGAGAGCTGCAACACGGGTTGCATTTTCCTTAATAGGAGTCAGGATGATCTTGTCGACGTTACCGGACTTCTTGTCCCAGTAGTTTTCGAAAGCGGTGAACTCCATGCGCACGCCGTGCTCACGGAAGGTGACCTTGTACTTACCGGTGCCGGACTCGTGGTTCAGAGCGAAGGATTTGCCAGTCTTGATGATGGCGTCCTTGGGCTGACCAGACTCTTCGTCCATGCCAGTGTAGAACTTGCTGTCCATGGGGAAGATGTAGGTCGCCATGTTGAGCAGCAGCGGGTAAGGCTTGGAGGTCTTGATGTCGATGGTGTAGTCATCAATGATTTTGATGTCTTCAAAAGGCTCAAACAGTGCCTTGTAGTCCTGAGATTTTTTCAGGCGGTCAAAGGTCCATTTGACGTCTTTTGCAGTGAAGTCGTTGCCGGAGTGGAACTTGACACCCTTACGCAGGTAGAAGCGCTCGGTCAGCGGATCGATACGTTCCCACTTAGTAGCCAGGCGAGGTTCGAAGTTCATGTCTTTGGTCCAGCGGATGAGCGGATCAAAAACGAGGTGGGAATACTGGAGCATGCCACCGGAAAGCTGGACATGCGGGTCAAGGGAAACAGGGTCGGCTGCGAATGCGACCTTCAGCGTCTTTGCAGACGCGACTGAGCTGTTGCCCAGCAGCATCAGGGCGCAGATGCAGGCGAGGAGTACACGTTTCATCAGGTACCTCCGATAAAGAAGTTTTGAAGAAATCAAAAAGAAATTTGCGACGAACAGCCCCTGTCCGAAGCCATTTTTTTACGCATTTTGTCAAATGCGCATCTTTTTGGGTAGTACCGGATTAGTGTTCCAAAAGCAATACGCCTCTTGCGACAGAGGCTGTGGTTTTGGGAATAAACCCCTTGTTCTTATGGATTTTGAGACAGCTAATGCAGGTACCCCTTTGAATGTTGCTTTTCATTCGTCTTACAGTGAGTTCCTAAAATTGACAATGTCAAACTTTTACAGGCCTGAAACAAACAAAAAACAACGCAAATAGTTGCTCATGCACCTAATGGGAAAATGCGAGAGCAGAAAAGAATGTAATAAATTCTAAAATCGGCTGTGGTTTTCCAAAAAGAAAACCCTGCATGTATGGGCAGCCGAGTTTTTGAAACATTTCATACTGTTCCTGCGTCTCTATCCCCTGTGCGATGGCCGGAATATGGAGAAAATCTCCAATACCTGCCATTATTTGTAAATTCTTTTCTTCCATTGAAGACAAAAAGGCTCCAGTGCTAATTGTCCTGGAATACTTGATAAAGTCGAAGTTTCTGCGCAGGAGAGCGCGAGGCGTAAGCTTGCGGTAACTTACATTATCGAGGGCAAGTCGCACACCAAGTTCATGAAGTCGCTCGAAAAGGAAGTCCTGTTTTCTTGATGTTTCTGCGAGGATGTTTTCTGAAATCTCAAGCTGGATGTTTTGTGGTTCGAGTCCATGTCTGTCGAGTTCGTCTTGCACCTGCTGTGGGAACTTATGGTTGATAAGCTGACTTTTTGAAAGATTTACACTTATGGAAAAATCTGGGGATGTCATTTTCGATTCCAAAAGTTCAGAACACGCAAGGCATGCTTTCGCTAAAACCTGACTTCCTAACTCTGGCCCATACCCGTGCTCATCAAGCGTGTGGAGAAAGCTCCCAGGAAGAAGTATTCCGCGTTCTGGGTGCTTCCAGCGCACAAGGGCTTCCGCCGAATGTATTTGCTGCGTCTCTGTGTGGATGATGGGCTGGAGATAAATTTCAAATTCATTCCTGCTCAGTCCCTGCTGGATTTCATTGTCGCGTATGGCTTCGCGAATCGGACTGCCGTTGTCCCGAAGCTCTTCGTAGATAGAGAACTGTCCCTTACCCGTGTTTTTGGAGCTGTACATGGCGACATCCGCAGCGTTTCGGATTTCTTCCGGCGTTTTTGATGTCCCGGGGTTCAGCACGATGCCGATACTCAGCCCGCCAAAAATTTGTGAGTCCTTATATTGATATGGATGGAAAAAAGCTTCCTGCACCCTGTTTACGATTTGTATGACGTTTTGTGTACTTTCAAAGCCCTCCAGCAAAATGCTGAATTCATCGCCGCTCGTGCGAGACAGGGTATCCGATTCTCTGAGTATAGGCGAAATCCGCTTGCCAACTTCGCGGAGGAAGGCGTCCCCGGCTGCGTGGCCGTAATTGTCGTTAATGAGCTTGAAATCATCGATATCAAAAGCAATGAATGCAAACTGATTGGTCTTGCTCCGCTGTTGGCGTTTGATGGCCTGAGACAGGCGCTCATCCATCAGGCGGCGGTTCGGCAGGCCGGTGAGTGTATCGTGCAGGGCAAGCTGCTCCAGCTTGTCTTCGTTGGTCTTGCGCTGGATTGCCAGTGCGATCTGGTCAGAGATTGAGGCCATGAGTGACACATCAAGTTCGCTAAAGGCATTGGGATTTTCATAATCCTGTGTTGAAACAATGCCGATGGTCTTTTTGTTGATTCGGAGCGGAACCCCCAGCCATGTCTGCGATGGCGTGCCGATGACTTCATAGCGAAGCTGCTCTTCCTGATTCAGCAGCAGAGGTTCTCCCTGCCGCAGGACCTGCGCGTTCAGTCCCTTGGCTCCCTCTTTTGAGATATTGGGCATCGGGACCAGGTTCCTTTCGTGCTCATCATCAGAATATTCAAAATACAGCTCATCGGTTTTTTCATTCCATTTTGCGATAATGAGATTTTTGGCTCCAATGCTGTTTCGCAGCACTTTATGAATTTCTAGGAAAAGCTCTGGAAGGTCTTTTGTCAGGGCTACGGCATTGGAAATGGCAAAGAGAGCCGAGGTGACGTTTTGCATATGCACGCGCTGGGTAATATCGGTGTGTGCTCCGGCAATTCGGTAGACGTCGCCATGCTTATCTCGCAGGCAGGAACCTCGCCCAAGAACCCAGCGATACGATCCATCGTCGTGACGGATTCGGTAGTCAATTTCAAATCGATCTGCGTTTTCACTAAACACCGAATGGTTGGCTTTCATTGTTCTGTGCAGGTCGTCAGGGTGGATGCGTTTGGTCCACTCTTCAACATCAAGAACTTGGCCCCTGTTGCTCTCCATCCCAACAATTTCGAGCCAGCGTGGGGAAAAATAGACTTTGTCTGTCCGCAGGTCCCAGTCCCATATCCCATCGTTTGAGCCTTCAACCGCAAGAGCAAAGCGCTCTTCACTCGCTTTGAGTTTCTCTTCCGCCTCTCGCAGTTCGGTAATGTCTCTGATGGACTGGATTGCTCCCTTGGGGGTGTTGGTGCCCTCTTCAAAGAGCAGGGTCGCCTGTATCCATAATGTGGCTCCTTTTCCCGCTCGCAAGTGAGAAACATCCAGCTCGCAGTACGTCACATCCCCATGCTGTTGTACATTTCGGTAGTGAGGCGGGTATGGCTTCCCATCAAGAAGGTAGTCGAGCAGCGTTTTATGCGGTTCGCCGTAAAATGGTATCCCATAGGATCGCATTCCCCGGCCGAGCATCGCGTCTTTTTTTTCGCCACTCAGCGTTTCCAGCGCTTTGTTCCACGCAATTATTTTTCGTTCAGAATTCACAACAAAAGTTGCGTCTGGAAGATTTTCCAGGATTCGGGACAGGTTTGTGTAGGAGGTGTTGAGCTGTTTGGTGGTGTTGCGGTGGAGCACCGCAGCAAAAATAAGGCAGAGAGCAAGCAGCAGCAGGAACCAGGCCAGCTGTTGCTGATTGTGAAGGTCCGCGAGCAGGGCTGAAGCTGCATCCTGTGGGGCGGCGATACACAGCACCAGAGTACGTTGGCCAAGCGGCAGTGACTGCCATGCAATAAGTTTACTGACGCTTTCAGATCCGCGTTCCTGAGGAAAATGGTATTCATCTTTTCCCTGAATTTCAGAAACAATGCGTTTATCAACGCGTTCAAGCTCAGGGAACCCCGTATGCAGGCCTTCAAAAATATTTTTTCCGATGATTTCAGCTTCGTGGTCGTAGAGAATTTGGCCACTGGAATCGAGCAGGTATGCCGTTCCGTAGTGCCCAACTCGGATGGGGTGAACGAATGCAGACAGCAATGGTGAGAAGTTGCCTACAGCGACGAGGATGCCATGGACGTGCTCGCCTTTGCGCACAGGGAGCATATATCCGAAGAACTGGTGGTGGGAATTCGCTGCAAATGGCGGGACAAAGCCTTCCTGACGGGCACTGACTTTTTTCCAGAATATTGCGTTCCATTTGTCGCTCAGCTGGTTTGCCTGTTCACTGAGTGGACTTTTGGAACTCGTCCCCAGCTTCCTTTTCTTTGGCGCGGTGTAGTAGTGGAGTGAAACAAGTGGCTGCATTGCCTCCATCGTTGAGGCGAGCAAATATTCCATGTCGGCGGAAGTGCGTTTTCCGTCAATGTATTCGCTAAATGCAATTCGTGAGAGGATATCAAGATTTTTTTGCAGAGTTTGCACTCGCAGCTCAAGGCCCTGTGCTGCAACGGTCGCCTGGATAAGCTGGGTGTCATTAAACGCCTCATTTTGCTTCGTAATGGCGCTTTTCTCTGTGTGCAGTGTGAACTGGTAAAAGCCCAAAAGTATCAGGACTCCAGCTAACAGAATAAGAAAAAATGTCCGCACTGGAATGGTTTCAAAAAAAGAAGCGTCGGATCGTTGCAGTTTCATTTGGTGCGGATACTACATAACGCAAAACTAAATAACAATAAGTTTTATCAATATCGCCTGTCCGTTTGTCAAAAACTTGAGTCTTTTTGTCGGTGCGTTGGGGGAAGATTGGGGGCCTGCCCCAGCACGTTAGTGCTGGATGGGCGGGTGGGGGAAATTGGGGGCGCTGCCCCCAAACCCCCGCGTAAGGGAATGATTCCCTTACGTATCCTCATCGAGTTTGAATTCCCTCCACGCTTCGCGTGAATGAAATTCAAACTTGGGTGAGAATGGCGTAAAGAGCTTCTTTCTCTTTCCCGTGCGTTGCCACCATTTTCTTTTTGAACGCGAGCGTTCAAAAAGAAAGGGGTGGAGCGCAAAGAAAAAGAACACACGCCCAGTTAATTAGGCCGAAAAAAAGGGGACCGAAATGGAGAGGAGAGCGTAGCTCTCATCACATTTCGGTTCCCTTTTATTTCGGGCGAAAGCGGGATTCCCAAGGGCCTCGTCCTTGGGCGGGGTCAAGGGGCAGCGCCCCTTGCAGAGTTTGGGACAGCGTCCCAATAAACTGTAGCCCTTTAGGGAATGCGGCTATTTTTTGTCAGAGCCTTCTTTGCAGGCGTCGATAAAGCTTTCGCCGCAGTAGGCCGCGAGGCAAAAGTCCTGATACCCGTTGTCTGGGTTCTCGGCATAGCGGAAGCCGATAGCGGATTCTGGGTTGAATTCGTGGACGGTATCGTTGGAACCGAGGAAATAGGGGCACTGGTTGTTGTCACAGACAAGGATGATGCCCCAGCCTGTTTCTGGCGGTCCTTCCATAGGCTGGAGAGTGCTCCCGCAGTGAGGGCATTTGCGATCTTTTTCGATTTCCATCTATTTTCTCTCCTTTCGAGGTTTGTGACTCTTTTCACGTAAGGGGTACTTCCAGTGGGCAAGCTTGTCCAGTACCGAGACGAAAAAAGAGGCCTGATGGACGCCGCTAGGGATGCGCTGCCGGGGGCGAATATATCCCGCGAAGGGGAGACTGCGGGCCGAGAGGCGGGAATGCGCAATCTGTAAAGAGATCAGTGTTGAAAGGTCCTTCAAAAGCTACTGTGCTGCTTTTGTCCTGATAAATGGGATACGTATTGAAGAGGTTGAGACTTGAGCGAACGTACTGCGCAATGTTCTTGGCTGTGAGTAGATGCTGTTTGCGGGCAATTGAGGCGAGAATGTACCGGTTAACGCCAATTCCGTAATGCTCGGGGTCGCGATAGTTTGCCATGTTTGCGACAATGGCGGAGACGTCATCAAAGCCATAAACCTCAAGATTGGGGTACAGAGAGAGCTTGGAAACTATGTACTGAACCATCTGTAAAGTTCGAATTCGATAGCGTGGAGATTTGGCATAAAAATAGAGAGAGCTGGGCGGGAAAAAGATGGTGAAGCGAGTCTCGGGATGCTCTCGAACCGTTGTAAAAAGGACTTTGTCGATAGCGGGAAAAGAGGAGCTGCTGAGAAGCTCTGTAATTGGCTTAGGCGCAGCGGATCGCTGCTCTGCAAATGCGGCAGGGCTGACGAATTCGTGAAATTTGAGAAGACGCTCAGGACTGCCCATCCAGACAGAATGAAGAGATACGGGGCGCGGGGTGGGAGCTTTGCCCTGAAGGAGTTCCTGACTGAGCAGTAACATTTTGTAATCAAGAAGGTAGGGCGCTTTGTCCCAAAGGTGTCCTGTGTAAAGCCAGTTTGGGAAGGCGTAGTGAGGATGCGTTTCCCAGTCATGCTGCTGCGAAAAATAATAATGCAGTCCCCAGAGAACATTGGTGACATTTTTTGAGCCGAGGGCAAAATCAATGATAGTGCGCTGCTCACCCGGACGTCCGCCGCTGACCCCAAGCGAATAGGGCGCTGGCCAGTGGAGCACGGCGGAAAGCTCTTCGGGGACAAAATTCTGAGTCATAGAGGTTCCCATGATGATGGAGATGGGAGCCTCTGCGTGCCGTACATAGCGCTGAATGATGCCTGCATCCATGTAGCGCTGATTGGAGACAAGGCAACCTTCCTCACCGTTTCTGCTACGGAATATTTCCAGAGGGTCGGCAATGTAGGTGCAAAGTATGGAAAAGAGCACTGGGAGAAGTGCAGCGCCAAGGATGATGCAGAACCGTTTTTTGAACTTTTTATGCATTGGTAAAATTAGAACTGAAAATAAATGAATTCAGCAGCGTAGTTGTGCTGAAGAATGAAGATAATGGCACAGGTGAGCGCGCCAGTGGCAAAAGCTGTTGCTGCGCGTGTTTTGCCGATTTTGTCCACAAGCCAGAGCGAGGAGCCAGTGAGGAAACAGAGGGCAGTAGCGTATCCAAGGTACTTGATCTCGGCGGATGGGTTGGCCTTCATCGCATCGTCGTAATACGTCAGCATTTCATGGGACCACGCCCCAAAGCCAGAAGCGCCAAGCATTGCTGTGTAGATTTTTAGTGCATCATGAATGCTCTGTGCACGGAATATGACCCAGGCGAAATTGATAAAAAGAAAGGTGCAAAGCCAGGCAAGTGGTTTACTCAGTGTTAAGCCTGCAGCTCTCCAAAGGCGGTGGATAATAAGCGCTAGACCGTGCATGGCTCCCCAGATGATGAAGGTCCAGCCTGCGCCATGCCAGATCCCTCCAATGAAAAATGTGAGGAAAAGATTGAGAAGCAGACGGTGCGAGCCTTTTCTGTTTCCGCCAAGCGGAATGTAAATATAGTCACGAAGCCAGCGCGATAGCGTCATGTGCCAGCGCCGCCAAAAGTCCTGAATGCTGAGTGCCTTGTACGGTGAATTGAAATTGGCGGGGAGCGAAATGTTGAAGAGGAGTCCTAAGCCGATAGCCATGTCTGAATAGCCTGAGAAATCGAAGTAGAGCTGCATTGTGTAGCAGAGGCTCCCGGCCCAGGCGTCGAGAAAACTGGGGTGCTGGACGACTTCAAAGCTTGCGTGGACAAAGGGGGCCAGAGGGTCGGCGATGACAACTTTTTTAAAGAGCCCGATGCCAAAGAGGAAGATGCCATAATAGAGGTTTTTCCAGTTTAGAACCCGGGACCGTAGTTTAGAGAACTGGGGCATCATTTCTTTATGATGGACGATTGGGCCAGCAATGAGCTGAGGGAAGAAGCAAACAAAGAGGACGTATTCTGTGAGCTTGTAGAGTTTTCCCTCGCCACGATAGCAGTCGACCAGGAAAGATATCTGCTGGAATGTAAAGAAGCTGATGCCAAGTGGAAGTATGATGTGCTCAATCGTTAGTGGTTGAGCAAGGACGCTGTTGAGATTGAGGACAATGAAGTTCGTGTATTTGAAGTAGCCAAGAAGAGCGAGATTGGAGGCTATCCCCATAGTAAGCAGGGGACGTTGCTGTGCGCTTGTTTGAAGAAGTATCTTGGCAAAAAAGAAATTTAGAAGAATAGAAAAACCTAATAAAAGAAGATAGTGTGGGTTCCACCAGCCGTAAAAAAAGATCGAGGCACCAGTCAGCCAGTACGTTGCAAGCTTTGGTGCTCGTTTGATACAGAAAGAATAGTATCCAATCAGTGTAATCGGTAGGAATAAGAAAAGAAATTCGAGAGAGCTAAATAGCATATAAACCTCTTTAAAAGATTTTAGTTACCTAGTGAAAAAGGAAGAGAATATCAATCGATATATTCTTGGCTGGCGGGGGCTGTGTCTGATTGGAGCGACACAGAGTACGTGCTGGGGGGATGTGATTTTCTCGTGCGATATTTTATTAATGTAATGGAAGAAATATTGGAAAAAGTTGTGGAAAGTGGGGCGTCTTGAAACGGTGCGATTTGTGCGGGAAAAGTGATTTTTTTGAAAAAATGTGGAAAATGAAGCTGTTATGATGTTTGCACATAAATACAATAAAAACAGTATATTAAGAGTGAAAATCCTAGATTTCCGCCAAAAAAAGATGAAAAAATGACAACAAAAATTTAAAAACTGCTTGACGGGGGTAGGCGGTTTACGTAGAGAGGTTCTCGCAACGACGGAATAGGCCCGTAGCTCAGGGGGAGAGCACTTGCTTGACGCGCAAGGGGTCAGCAGTTCAAATCTGCTCGGGCCTACCATCTTGATTATCCAGGGAGGCATTTTTGCCTCCCTTTTTTTATTCTATATACTTCTTTGGAGGTCGTCCGCAGAGTAGGCGGGAACCTCTAAACGAGGGGTGGTCTGCAGAGTAGGCAGGAACCCCAAAAAGAAAGGAGATTAACGTGCAGGTTACGGTAGCCGATCAGTCCGTAGAGGCACAGGCTGGAATGTCCTGTGGTGAGCTTCTCAAAGAGGCTCTTTCCGGGAAGAAGTTTAAGAAATCTGTTGCCGCTCTGTGTGGTGACACTGTGCTGGATCTCAGCGCAATTCTGCCCGAGACGTGTACTGAACTCGTCCCTGTGTACGAAGACACGCCCGAAGGTCTGGATATCATCAGACACAGCGCCGCTCATATTATGGCCGAAGCCGTAAAGCGCCTGTTCCCTTCCGCAAAGGTCACTATTGGCCCCGCCATTGAAAATGGCTTCTACTACGACTTCGATTTCGAACGTCCCTTTACTCCAGAAGACCTTGAATCCATTGAAGCTGAGATGCACAAGATTGTTAGTGCAGATCAGTCCTTCACCTGTCAGCTTATGTCCAAGGCAGACGCAAAAGCGCTGTTTGATGGCATGGGTGAGACCTACAAGGGTGAAATCATGGATGACCTTGGTGGCGAAGAATTTTCCGTTTACACTCAGGGTGACTTTGTTGACCTGTGTCGTGGACCGCATATTCCTTCCACTCGCTATCTGAAAGCTTTTAAGCTGACGAGCAATGCAGGCGCCTACTGGCGCGGCGACGAAAAGAACAAAATGCTGCAGCGTATCTACGGTGTTGCCTTCTCGTCCGAAAAAGAGCTGAAAGCTCATCTGCGTATGCTCGAAGAAGCCAAGCGTCGCGATCATCGCCGTCTTGGCCCTCAGCTTGATCTTTTTAGCTTCCAGGAGCGTGGTGGTGCTGGTATGGTATACTGGCATCCAAAGGGCGCACTTCTGCGTACCATTTTGGAAGACTTTGTGAATCGCGAAATGCTGCGCCGTGATTACGACATTGTTCGTACCCCGCAGATTCTCAAGCGTGAGCTTTGGGAAGCTTCTGGTCACTACCAGAACTATCGCGAAAACATGTACTTTACTGAGATCGACGGCCAGCCTTACGGTGTAAAGCCGATGAACTGTGTTGCGCACATGCTTATTTACAATACGCATCTGCGCAGCTACCGTGATCTCCCCAAGCGCTACTTTGAGCTTGGTGTTGTACATCGTCACGAAAAGTCCGGCGTGCTGCATGGACTGCTTCGTGTTCGCCAGTTCACCCAGGATGATGCACACATCATCTGCCGTCCTGACCAGCTTCAGGATGAAATTAAGGGTGTTATGGAATGGATTCAGGACCTCATGGGCCTGTTTGGCTTCGAGTACTCCATGGAGATTAGCACTCGTCCAGAAAAATCCATTGGTTCTGACGAAGATTGGGAGCGTGCAACCAATGCACTGAAAGATTCTATGGATTCCATGGGACTGCCTTACGAAATTAACGAAGGCGACGGTGCATTCTACGGTCCTAAAATTGATGTCAAATTGCGTGATTGCCTCGGCCGCGAATGGCAGTGCTCCACAATTCAGGTGGATTTCACCTTGCCAGAACGATTTGACATGGTATACATCGGCGAGGATGGTGAACGACACAGACCAGTCATGGTCCATCGTGCCATCATGGGTTCCGTGGAACGCTTCATCGGTATTTTGACCGAGCATTATGCAGGCGCGTTCCCAACCTGGCTTGCCCCGGTTCAGGCTCGTATCCTGACCGTAACAGACGCTCAGCGCGACTTTGCTGAAAAAGCAAAGAAGATTCTCAAAGCACGGGGAGTTCGCGTTGAAGCTGATCTGAGAAATGAAAAGCTGGGATACAAGGTGCGCGAAGCGCAGCTTGAAAAAGTGCCTTATATCCTTGTCATTGGTGACAAGGAAGTTGAATCCGAGGGCGTTAATGTACGCCTGAGGGGGGAAAATCTGGGGCTTAAGTCCCTGGATGAGGCTGTAACGATGGTCCAGGCAGATTGCTTGGAACCATTCAAACGCGGAGGAATGAGCTATAGCTTCAGCAGCTGTTCGGGCCCGGTGTAACAGACAAATTCGTGCACGTGAAGTTCGGGTCATCGGAGACGACGGTAATCAGGTAGGGGTGATCCCCACAGCGGAAGCCCTGAGGATGGCCCGTGAGCATGATCTTGATCTGGTGGAAGTGGCACCTAATGCCAAACCACCGGTCTGCAAAATCATGGACTTCGGCAAGTTTAAATACGAGGAGCAGAAGAAACTTCAGGCTGCTCGTAAAAAACAGTCTGTTGTTCAGATTAAGGAAGTGAAAGTTCGCCCCAAAACGGACGAACATGACTTCCAGACGAAGCTCAGACATGCACGGCGTTTTTTGGAAGCCGGTGACCGATGCAAGGTGACTGTGTTTTTCCGTGGTCGTGAAATTGTGCATAAGGATCGTGGACTCATGATTCTTCAGCGCATGGTCGACTCCGTGTCTGATCTGGCCAGAGTCGAACAGCAGCCGCGCAGCGAAGGCCGTACTATGAGCCTTTTGCTGTCTCCGCTGACGAAGAAGCAGTAATCCTTCGCGATCAGGACGCCAACAGCCGTCTTTGACGGCTTTCGCTATATGTCCAGAATTAGGAATGATCTGGCGGTTCTGACCCCTCGCGGTCAGAACCGCTGTTTGCGCATTCCACACTAAGGAGACTTACATGCCCAAGATCAAGACCAACCGCAGCGCTGCAAAGCGTTTTCGCGTGACTGGTAGCGGCAAAATCCGTCGCCGCAAGCAGGGTCTGCGTCACATCCTGACCAAGAAGAATGCGAAGCGTAAAGCTCGCCTCGGTCAGGGCGCTTTGGTCGATAAGACCAACGAGCGCGCTGTGAAGCGTATGGTTCCTGCACTGGTTAAGTAACTCAGTTATTAACTTTTTTAGTCGTTCTCCCTGCCGTACCGGGGTGACCTTGGAGGGTGGGGCTAAGGAGGAAATGAACGATGCGTGTCAAAAGAGGCGTTAACGCTAAGCGTCGCCATAAAAAATATTTGAAGATGGCCAAGGGCTACCGTGGTGCTCGCAGTGTCCTGTACACCATTGCCCGTGAGACCGTCGAACGTGCTCTCGTCTACGCTTACCGTGACCGTAAGGTCCGCAAGCGTGAGTTCCGTAAGCTCTGGATCATGCGTATCAACGCTGCTGCTCGTCAGCACGGCATGTCCTACAGCAAGTTCATGCACGGCCTGAAGCTCGCCGAAGTTCAGCTGAACCGTAAGGTCCTCGCTGATATGGCTGTCCGTGAAAAGGCTGCCTTTGCTAAGGTTGCTGAACTCGCTAAATCCAAGCTCGCTTAAGTAGTTATGTCTGACGCAGGAAAGAATCTCATCAACGAACTTCAGGCTCTGGTCCCCAACTTCAAAGAAGAACTGGATCAGGCTGGTTCTGCAGAGGCCCTCGAAGAACTTCGCGTAAAGTTCTTGGGCCGCAAAGGTCAGCTTGCTGAATTGCTTGCTAACCTGCGCGACCTTTCCGCAGAAGACCGCCCCGAAGCAGGCAAAAAAGGCAATGCAGTTAAGAATGAGCTGAACCAGCTCTTCGCTGCCCGAGAGCTTGCCCTTGCGCAGGAAAAAGAAGACAAAGCACTCGCTAACTTCGATCCTGCCATGCCCGGCCGCACTCCAGAATCTGGGTCTCTGCACCCAATCTCTCTGGTTATGGACGAGATTTGCTCCGTCCTCGGTGGTCTGGGTTTCGAGGTTGTCTCCGGTCCCGAAGTCGAGACCGATTTCTACAACTTCGAGGCATTAAACTTGCCTCCGGAACACCCCGCTCGCGATATGCAGGATACCCTGTATGTTACCGATAAGGTGCTCCTTCGGACCCATACCTCGCCTATGCAGGTTCGGTCCATGCTGAAGCGGAAACCGCCTGTCGCGGTTATCGCTCCGGGCAAGGTGTATCGCCGTGATTCCGACATCACTCACACCCCTATGTTTCATCAGATCGAAGGTCTGTATGTGGACAAGAATGTGAGTATGGCGGACCTCCGCGGTACCCTCACGTCCTTTGTGCAGCAGATCTTCGGCAAAGATACCAAAGTCCGCTTCCGTCCTAGCTTCTTTCCGTTTACGGAACCAAGCGCGGAAGTCGACATCAGCTGCGTTATGTGCGGCGGTAAAGGGGAAGTCAATGGCGAACCCTGCCGCGTCTGCAAACAAACCGGCTGGGTCGAAATCCTCGGCTGCGGTATGGTCGACCCGCAGGTCTTTAAATCCGTGGGCTATGATTCGGAAGAATACACCGGATTCGCCTTCGGACTCGGAATCGAACGCGTCGCTATGCTTAAATACGGCATCGGTGACCTCCGTATGTTCTTCGAGAACGATTCCAGATTCCTGCGTCAGTTCTGCTAGCGCATTACAATCGGACATATATCTGACGGCTATAAAGCCCCAGCTGCTCGCAGCTGGGGCTTTTTTATGCCCAGTTCATGGGCCAGCCCCAGCACGTTAGCGCTGGATGGGGGGGTGGGGAAATTGGGGGCCAGCCCCCAAACCCCCGCGTAAGGGAATGATTCCCTTACGTATCCTCAGCGAGTTTGAATTCCATCCACGCTTCGCGTGAATGGAATTCAAACTTGATGAAAATAACGTCGAGAGCTTCTTTCTCTTTCCCGTGCGTCGCGTTCAAAAAGAAAATACGTACGGCAGAAAAAGGCAGAAGAACACGCGCTAGGGAAACGCCCACTAGCTCAAAAAATGAGGCTGATGGAGAGGAAAGCGAAGCTTTCATCCCATTCAGCCTTATTTTTTGAGCGATAGCGGGATTCCCAGGGGCCTCGTCCTTGGGCGGGGTCAAGGGGCAGCGCCCCTTGCAGAGCACGAGACGGAGTCTCGTAACCCCCTCTCCTACTTCGTGTAATCTTAATCATCATAGACTTTTCCCCTGAGCTTTTTGACCTGACTGCGCCGCCGCTTGGAGTCGAGACGCTTCCGCTTGGCGGAGAGCGAGGGGCGGGTGGGCTTGCGTTTTTTTATAGGCTTGAGAGCCTGCTGCAGGAGCGCGACGAAACGCTCTTCTGCGAGCCGCTTGTTTGTGAGCTGACTCCGATGCTCCTCGACACTGACGCGAAGGTTGCCGCGCGAGTCGATGCGGGTGCTGAGCCTGTCCATGATGCGGGCTTTTTGCGCGGGGCGAAGACTTTCGGAGTCTGGGACATTGAAGACGAGAGAGACACGGCTTTCGGTTTTGTTGACGTGCTGCCCGCCGGGGCCACTGGCCCGTGAGGTTTCAAATCCTATTTCCCGATAGGAAATAGAGCAATTGTCATTGACTTTGAGCATTGCGTTCCTACCTATAGCGATACGGTTGAGGTTTATGAGTTAAGAATTTTTCTGGAGAAAATGAATGAAATTAGCCCTTCCCACAAAGACTGTTGACGGCAAAGCCGTTGTGGACAGCCATTTTGGCCACTGTGAATACTTCACTGTCGTCTGCGTAGACGATGCAACCCGAACAGAGACGTCTCGTGTCCGCGTTGAAGCCCCAGAGGGCTGCGGCTGCAAGTCCAATGTTGCCGAGCTGCTCGCTGCTGATGGCGTGACCGTCATGCTGGCTGGAAACATGGGCCAGGGCGCAGTAGATCGCCTCGCAGGTGTAGGCATTGAAGTGCTTCGTGGCTGCGAAGGTGAGCTGGACCAGATTATTTCTGACTGGCTTGCTGGCAAGGTTGTGGATAACGCAGAAATTTGTGACCATCATGATGAAGATGGCCATTCCTGTCACCATGAGCACGAGGCTCCTGGCCTCAAGCCTCTTTCCTAACGTATGAACACACCGTCTGCTCACATACGCGTTGGGATTTATCCCCTTGATCCACGGCTTGCTTTTTTTCGTCTCGAAGTGACGGATAGCCAGCGTGTTGACCTGCTTGCTCTGTTCGCCGAGCAGGTCGAGCAGGCTGTGTCGGCCTATACGTCGCAGACAAAAGTCACATTGACCAGCGACGGCGGGACTTTTATTATCGCATTCCTGAATGACAAGGCCCCGGTAACCAAAGAAGAACTTCAGCGCCACATGGATACGCTCGCTGACGAGCACAACTCCAGCGCTTCACGATAAAAGGATAACTCCACAATGAGCACCCCCTGCTACTGCGGTTCTGGCAAAGATTACGCCGAGTGCTGCGAACCTATTATTACCGGTAAAATTTCTGCGCCAACAGCAGAAAGTCTGATGCGTGCCCGCTACAGCGCCTACTGTGTCAAAGACCTCGACTTTTTGCGCCGCTCTGTCTCTGAGCAGGATGGCTACGACGAAGACGCTGTCCGCGACTGGGCTGACTCCAGCGTCTGGAATGGCTTGACGATTCACTCCGTAAAAGATGGACAGGAATCTGACAAGTCCGGTGAAGTCGAATTTTCTGCTGAGTATGAATACAAAGGCCAGAAACTTACCCATCGTGAGCTGAGCTATTTTTCCCGCCAGGACGGCAACTGGATTTACACCCACGGGCGCGTGCGTCGCGGTAATGAAACCGTTCGTCGTGAATCCCCAAAAGTCGGCCGCAATGATCCGTGCCCATGCGGAAGCGGTAAGAAGTTTAAAAAATGTTGCGGACGCGCATAATTCATCCGTAACTTTTTTAGAAAAGCACAAAGGCAGTTGTTTCAGGCAGCTGCCTTTTTCTTTTCCCTTCTTTTGATTCGCAAAACTTGCGTGGAAGTGGGAGGTAGCATAGGACTATAAATAGATAATGAAAAGAATGGAGTAACTCATCTATGATGATAGACATATTTGGCGGCATTACCCTCCCTCTCGACAGGTGGGGTTTGATTCTTGGCAAGCTCGTCCTTGCCGGTGCACTCGGTGCACTCATTGGCTATGAGAGAGAAGCTCATGGGCAGGCCGCAGGTTTTCGAACAAATATTCTCGTTGCCCTCGGGGCCTGCCTCATGATGATGCTTTCTGTCGAAATGGAAGTAAAATATCGCCACCTTACGCAGCTCAGCGTCGTTCGACTCGATCCCTCCCGTATCGCGTCTTACGCCATTGCAAGTATGGGTTTTCTCGGCGCAGGTGCCATTATCAAAGGGCGCGGAACTGTACGCGGCCTCACCACTGCGGCAAGCCTCTGGATGGTTACTGGTCTCGGCCTTTGCGTCGGAGCTGGGTATTATGCCCCCGCTGTTATCGTGACTTTTTTGAGCCTCGCGCTCCTCTCCACTCTCGGGCACAAGTTTGCCCGCACTATTTGCAAGGACTTACATTCCGTTCTCGAAATTAAGTGTCACTGCCCGTTGACCACCCTTCGGAATATTCGCAACGTCCTCGAAATGTATGGCGTTCGCATTCTGACCGTTAATTGCAGTCGGAACATGGAAGATGGCCTTGCAACCTACAGGCTCCGCCTTCTCTCAAAGGACGACATCCCCCGTGCTCAGATCATGGGCGACCTCCTTCAGCTCGAAGGCCTTGAATCCCTCTCTTGGGGTGAGGCTGATGTCCCATAATTGGGCATAGGCGGTGGAAAAAGTTGGGGGCCAGCCCCAGCACGTGAGTGCTGGATGGGAGGGTGGGGGAAGATTGGGGGCCTGCCCCCAAACCCCCGCGTAAGGGAATGATTCCCTTACGTATCCTCATCGAGTTTGAATTCCCTCCACGCTTCGCGTGAATGAAATTCAAACTTGTTGGGCATAACGTCGAGAGCTTCTTTCTCTTCTGCGAGTTCGCCACCTTTTTCTTTTTGAACGCGAGCGTTCAAAAAGAAAATAAGTGCGGTCTGGAAAAGGCAAAAGAACACGCGTTAGGGAAACGCCACTAGGCCGAAAAAAAGGGGACCGAAATGGAGAGGAGAGCGTAGCTCTCATCACATTTCGGTCCCCTTTTATTTCGGGCGAAAGCGGGATTCCCAAGGGCCTCGTCCTTGGGCGGGGTCAAGGGGCAGCGCCCCTTGCAGGGTTTGGGGCAGCGCCCCAATAAACCTGCGCCTCTTGCAGAGCACGAGACGGAGTCTCGCACCCCACCCAAACGCTTCTTAAGCGCTTGGGTTTGAGATGCAGGTTTCTTCACGTTCGCCGAAGCAGACTTCGACGGTAATTTCTCCAAACATAGTGGTGAAGACGAGTCCGAGGACGGGTGAATCTGGGTCACAGTGAGGGACGGAGTGATTTGGTCCGTGGATAATTTTGGGGATACCGGCTTTGTATGAGCTACCGGCCTGAGCGAGGCCCTGTCGGGCCTGACCAGAGATCATGTTTGTCAATTCACCGACTGCGTCGCAGACGTCGTCGTTAATGGAGGAAATTTCTTCATTAAGGAGCCTGCTGGTAATTTCGAGTGCAGCGCGTTCGGCAAAGGTTACGGCGATGGTACCGGGTCGAGGACCGGAGAGGGCGATAAGCCCGGTGATGCTTCCTCTGGCGGCGGCGTTTTCTTTGAGGAAGGGTTTTCCTGGTCGAGCCTGAACGCGGGCCATAGTTCCCAAAACGTCGATGACCCCGCGCAGAAAGGGGTTTACTACGTTTACGTCTATCCGTTGCATTCTGAATAGTCCTTTTAGTCAATCGCTCCCAGAGCGATTGTCCGATGTAGGTCACGCAGCTCTTGGGATGTGGACGAGCAGTCCAGAGAAAGAGTGTAGAAGTCGAAAAGTGTTGCACAGAGGGTGTTTTCATGTGCGTGTAATGGAAAGGAAGGTATGCAGTTTCGGTGGCTTGCGTCAACATCTTTGTTTTGTGAATTGCGTAAGCTGTAGTAAGCAGGGTAAAGAGAATGAAAGAGTAAATGTGAGAGGCGTATAAAAACATGCCCAATGCATTCGGCTCGTGGTATAACGTTAGAGAAGGCGCTGATGCACTGGCAGTAAAGGAAAAATGCAGTAGAGGAGGTCTCCTCCAATGAAGAAGGAAAAAGGGAAAGACGAGACAGCCTGTTCACCGAAGGCCGCGGAGAAGGTCTATATGTGCCCTTTGCCGGGAGGTGAAGATGCTGTTCGAATGTCGGGTCGAGTTGAGCAGAAAATTGAAGATTATCAAAGATATGAATTTACGCCGCAGCAAAAAAGTGCGCTGAATATTTTTTTTGATCTCGTGCAGGAGTACGAGGACGAAGAGGATTTCCATGCGGTGTGCGTGATGATTCCCAAGGTTATTTTTGGCCTGGAGTCATCACTTTTTTTATTGTCACCTCAATCTGTACTGACCTGCCGACGAAGCTCGATGGATGCTGCGGCGCCTCCCTTTGATGATCCACAAAGCCTGCCTTCGGTGCCGGTGCTGATTCACGAGAGCTTCTGCTGCCCAATTCGGGGAAATCATAAAATTATAGATCAACTTCCGTTTGTTCCAGAGGAAGATGTGATTGGATACCTGGAGGTGCAGGGGGCTGGAGATTTCTCTGAGCATGACCGTCTGTTCTGGGAAAAATACGCAAACCGGATTGGTTTTCAGCAACATTTGCGCATGATTCATGAAGAAAATAAGGGACACCTGAGTTTCATTCAAAATTTGGTGCGAGATATTGGTCATAACGTGATCGTGCCGAATATGTACTTTAAGCTGTTTTTTAATCGACTCAAACGCCAAATTGATGGCGTGGGAAATATCTGTGAGACGGGGGCGGGGGAAAGCGCAGAGGCTGCTTTGTCACAAATGATGAAGGAGCTTCGAAATGTGCATGGGAAGCTGGAAGAACAGTTTTTGGAAATTTCGAGACATTATGAACAGACGAGCCTGTACCTCGAAACCTTGCTGCGGCAGAGTCACTTTGAAAAAGGGCGCTATGTTCTGGAGCGGCGCGAGGCTAATGTCATTTCAGGAATACTCCGGCCACAACTCCTGCAGTTTGCTCCGCGTTTTAGAGATGCAAAAATAACGCTGGTCCAGAAAGGGGAGATGGAGCCGAAAAATCCAGAATTGGTGCAGCCTGTGGACGTTGGACTTATGGCACAGGTGATTTCAAACCTGCTGTCCAATGCGCTGAAATATACAACGGCGAGCGATTCTGGAGAGTACGCCGGGAAAAAAGCAGTGTACGCAGACTGGAAAATTTTGGATGCCGGGCAGGGCGTGGGGCGCCGTTCGCTCAAGGTTGAGATTGCTTCGACAGGCCCGGAGCTGGCTGTGCAGGATGTGCCGCAGCTCTTTATGCAGGGCTATCGGGGCGGAAATGTTGGCTCTGCTGGAGGAACGGGGCAGGGGCTGTTCTTTGTGCGACAAATTGTAGAGCTGCACGAGGGGCGGATGAGTTACGAACGGGTCGGTGAGTGGAACATATTCTATATGATATTGCCGTTGCATGATTCTGAATCCTGAGGGGGAGCGGGGCTGTGAATTTTGATAAGGCAAAGATTCTCAGCATTGAGGACGAGCCGCTGGTGCGGATGTCGATACTCAATTGGCTTGAGGATAGCGGATATACAGTTTTTGGGGCAGAGACCGGGGAAGAAGGGCTGAAACTTTTTGCGCAGAAAAAGCCTGATATCGTGCTCCTGGATATGGGGTTGCCGGATAAACACGGGCTGGATGTGCTGCGGGCAATACTCAGGATGGAGGCGACGACACCTGTCATTGTTGTTTCTGGCCGCGCGGAAATCTTTGATGCTATTGCTGCGTTCAAGGCGGGGGCATGGGATTATCTGACCAAGCCCATAGACCATATGGATATGCTGGAACGAACGGTTGTGAACTGCCTTGAGCGAAAAAATTTGCGGCGAGAGGTGGCGCAGGCCAACCAGCGTTACCAGCGACTTGTACAAAATGTACCCGTTATTATTTTTTCATTGCGCCCAGATCTGAGTGTGGACTTCATCAATGACGTGTGCCTTGATCGGCTTGGATACCAGCCCGCGGATGTGCTGCGGGATAAGGACTGGATGATCCAGAACGTTTTGCGAGATGATCGGGAAAGGATGCGACAGGCATTTCTCAAGGCTTTTGAGACCGGAAAGCTGGAGGAGAATTTTAAGTTCCGACATAAGAACGGTTACATTATGTATATGTCGGGGCGCTGTATCCACCTCGCGTATTCAGGAAGTGATGGGGGAAAGCGGATTCAGGGAACCCTGAATGATATTACTGACCGTCTTTTCCTTGATAAGCTGCTGATGCAAAGGGAAAAGCTGAATACGATTGGGGCGATTTCCAATCAGCTTGCGCATGAGATTCGAAATCCTCTGATGGCGCTGGGCGGTTTTGCCCGGATGCTGGAGAAGAAACATCCAGAGATGGAGGAGGCTCGCGTCATTTTGACGGAGGCCCGGCGGATTGAAAAGCTCATGAAGCGAATCAGCGATTACCTCGCCCCGCTGCCTGTAGAGCCTGAGCCGTGCCAGATAAACGAGCTACTCCGAAAAGTGCTGGATGATTTGAAAGGGGAAATTCAGCTTGAGCTGGTCACGCGTTTTGACAAGGCGTTGCCAGATATTGTTTCGGACCGGGCAATGCTGGAAGACATTTTTGTGGCGACGCTTCGCGGTGTGCTCAAAAGCGTGAGGGGCCGGGGGCTGCTGGGGGTCAATACCCGAGAAATTGCAGGACATGTGGTCTGTGTTTTTGATGCGCAGTCGCAGGACGGGACGCCAATTGAAGATTATGGCGACGATATGATGATGCCGTTTGATGAGGAAACCGAGGCAATTACGGCGAGTTTTAAGAAACTGAAAGATTTGGGCGGGAATTTTTCGCATGAGCGCTCTTCGGAGCGGGTGACCTTTGCAATCTCCCTGCCCGGAGCACGGACGCACGATGGATAAAAGAAGCCCCCACCGAAGTGGGGGCTTTGTTTTGTGCTAGGAGAGAAGGGCGGTGGCGAAGTCCTTGCCGTTGAAGGGGCGAAGGTCTTCCATTTTTTCCCCGAGTCCTATGTAGGTAATGGGGATGCCATACTGGAGGGCGATGGCGACAACCACGCCACCCTTTGCGGTTCCGTCGAGTTTGGTCAGGATGATTTCGTCGATGCCAGAGGCTTCGGAGAAAAGTTTGACCTGAGACAGAGCGTTCTGTCCGGTGGTGGCGTCGAGCACGAGGATGCTGCGATGCGGAGCACCGGGATGCTTTTTGCCAAGGACGCGGCGGATTTTATTCAGCTCATCCATGAGGTCGACCTTGGTGTGCAGGCGACCTGCGGTATCGACAAACACCATGTCATATCCATCGCGCACGGCGATGTCGACAGCTTCGTAGGCAACGGCTGCGGGGTCGACGCCTTCGCCTTTGCCGAAGAAACCAGCGCCAACGCGGTTGGCCCAGACTTCGAGCTGTTCCATTGCAGCGGCTCGGAAGGTGTCGCCAGCCGCGACGAGCACTTTTTTGCCCTGCATCTGTGCACGGTGGGCGAGTTTGGCAATGGTTGTTGTTTTGCCTGCGCCGTTTACGCCGATCATCAGCACGACTTCCGGCGGATTGACTGCTGTGATGCGTCGTTCTGTCTTAAAGACTTCTTCGAGTTCCTCACGCA
Organism: Desulfobaculum bizertense DSM 18034; assembly: GCF_900167065.1. NCBI lineage: Bacteria > Pseudomonadati > Thermodesulfobacteriota > Desulfovibrionia > Desulfovibrionales > Desulfovibrionaceae > Desulfobaculum > Desulfobaculum bizertense. Next base: position 640 of record NZ_FUYA01000006.1, on the reverse strand, counting down.
TGAGGTCCTTAAAGATTGCGGGGTCGGTGCTACCGGACTTGCGGACGCGCTCGCGGAGATTTTCAATAAGCATTGAAGTTGCTTCAAAGCCTACGTCAGCCATGATAAGGATTTCTTCCAGTTCATCCCAAAAGGCGTCGTCCATGCTCTCGTGAGCGGTAAGGAGACCTTCGATCTGGCGAGAAATTTTTTCTTTTGTTTTTTCGAGACCTTCGGAGAGTTTGAGGAAGAGGCGATTTCGTTCGTCTTCTTCGTCTTCGAGGTCAAGGGCGAGGGCCAGACGGTACTGGAGTTCTGAGCGGAAGTCGTCGACAGAGTCGTACTCCATCATCTCCAGCCAGTCGTCAAATTTAGTAATGAAGGCCTGAGCTTCGTCTGCGGGGGCGCCAAGGGCCTGGAAGAGAAATTCCAGTCGGGTCCAGAGCTTTGGTCCTTTTTCCTCAATGTTTTCGAGGATGAGGTTCAGCCATTCAGACAGGCGTGGTTCTGCTTCGCGAAGCTTGAGGGTCAGTTCCTGCTGCCAGGGTTCCTGAGCACGGAGGGCTTCGCTGTCTGGAGTTTCTGCCACGGGCTGCTGGACAGGAGCTGCGGAAACAGGGGATTCCTGCTCGGCAGGCTCGGCAGGCTCGGCAGGCTCGGC